>JAQCLA010000037.1 GCA_027592105.1 Pseudomonadota bacterium
TCAACAACCGCGACCTCAATACCTTTGTCACCGATCTTGCCACGACCGAACGGCTGGCCCAACGGGTGCCCGGCGACCGGATGGTCATCTCGGAATCGGGGCTATTCACCCCCGATGATCTTGCGCGGATGGCGCGCACGGGCGCGCGGTCTTTCCTGATCGGGGAAAGCTTGATGCGACAAACCGATGTCACGGCGGCCACAGCGACGATCTTGGCCGATCCGCTTGCGATAGGGGCCTGAGCCATGGCGGAGTTGACTCATTTTGACGCGGGCGGCCAAGCCCATATGGTCGATGTCTCGGAAAAACCCGTGACGGACCGCGTGGCCGTGGCCGAAGGGTGGGTGCGCATGCGCCCCGAGACCTTGGCGCTGGTCACGGCGGGCACCGCGAAAAAGGGCGATGTTTTGGGCATCGCGCGGCTGGCGGGCATCATGGGGGCCAAGAAGACCGCCGATCTGATCCCGCTCTGCCATCCGCTGGCGATCACCAAGGTGACGCTTGATCTGACGCCTGACGCCGCATTGCCGGGCGTGCGGATCACGGCCACCGTCAAGACGACCGGCCAGACAGGCGTCGAGATGGAGGCGCTGACGGCCGTCTCGGTCGCAGCACTCACCGTGCATGACATGCTGAAAGCTGCCGAGAAAACGATCGAGATCGGCGGCATCCGCGTGGTGCTGAAAGATGGTGGCAAATCCGGTCGGTTCGAGGCGGCGCCGTGATGCGCATGTTTGGACAAGTGAAGCGATGAACGGGTGGGCCGCATGATCTCGGTCGCGGCAGCGCGCGCAGCCTGTTTGGCCTTGGTCAAGCCCTTGGCCCATGAGCAGGTGGCGCTTGACATGGCCGGGGGCCGCGTCTTGGCCCGCGATGTCATCGCGCTGCGCGATCAGCCACCTTTTGCCGCCTCTGCGATGGATGGCTATGCGATGCGCAAGGCCGACCGCCTGCCCGGCGCGCAGCTGCATGTGGTGGGCACGGCACCCGCAGGTCGGGCTTGGCAGGGCCAGGTCGCGCCGGGTCAGGCCGTGCGCATCTTCACCGGCGCGCCCTTGCCCGATGGGGCCGATTGCGTGGTGATCCAAGAGGATGTCACCGCGACGGGCGCGATCATCACCCTTGGCAGCACATTGGAGCCGGGCGACAATATGCGCCCTGCGGCTGGCGATTTTCGTGTGGGCGACCGGCTGGCCGCGCCGCGCCGATTGTCGCCGGGCGATATCGCGCTTTGCGCCGCGATGAACGCGCCCCGGCTTGATGTGTTTCGCAAGCCCGAGGTGGCGCTGATCGCCACGGGCGATGAATTGGTCAGCCCCGGGCAAACGCCGCGCGCCGATCAGATCATCACCTCCAACAGCTACGGGCTGAAAGCGCTGATCGAGGCCGAAGGCGGGCGGGCGCGGATCTTGCCCATCGCACGCGACGATCGCGATAGCCTCAAACAGGTTTTCGGATTGGCGGCGGATGCCGATCTGATCGTGACCATCGGTGGGGCATCGGTGGGCGATCATGATCTGGTGGCCGGTGTGGCCGCCGAACTGGGGATGGAGCAGGCTTTCTACAAGGTCGCGATGCGGCCGGGCAAACCGCTGATGGCGGGGCGGATCGGTGATACGCCCATGCTGGGCCTACCGGGCAATCCGGTTTCGGCGATGATTTGCGGCATGATCTTCATGTTGCCCATGCTGCGCGCGATGCAAGGCTTGCCCCCGCGCGCCGATAGCTATCCGCTGGCGCGGCTGGCCTGCGATCTGCCCGCCAATGGCAAGCGCACCCATTACATGCGCGCCCAGATTGCGCATGGTGCCGATTATCCGATCATCACCCCCTTCGACAGCCAGGATTCCGCGCGGCTCTCGCTGTTGTCGGGGGCCACGGCCTTGCTGGTGCGCCCAGCCGATGACGGGCCGCGCGCGGCTGGTGAATTGGTCGAACATATCCCGCTTGGCACATCCTATCCGTGATTCGTTGACACGGAGCGGGAACAGGGGTAGAACATAAGCCGAACATGTCTGCGGCACAGGCCGCGCAACCGAGGCGAGGAGTGTGACCCGATGCTGACCCGCAAGCAGCGTGACCTTTTGGAATTCATCCATGCGCGCGTGCAGCGCGACGGTGTCCCCCCCTCCTTCGACGAGATGAAAGATGCGCTGGATCTGCGCTCGAAATCGGGCATCCACCGTCTGATCACCGCCTTGGAAGAGCGTGGCTTTATCCGGCGCTTGGCCCATCGCGCGCGCGCGGTCGAGATCCTCAAAATGCCAGAGGCGATGGAAAAGCCGGGGTTTGCGCCGCGCGTGATCAAGGGTGACCGGGTCGATCCGCCCCGTGGCGCCATGCCGGTCACGGCATCCGCGATGGAATTGCCGGTCATGGGCCGCATCGCCGCCGGCACACCGATCGAGGCGATCTCGGAAGTGGCAAGCCATGTCGCCGTCCCCCATCAGATGCTGCGCACTGGGCGCAATCATTACGCGCTCGAGGTCAAGGGCGACTCGATGATCGAGGCGGGGATCAATGATGGCGATATCGTCGTGATCGAGGACGGCGCGGTGGCGCAGAACGGCGATATCGTCGTGGCCCTCGTCGAAGGTCATGAGGCGACGCTGAAGCGGCTCCGCCGCAAGGCGGGCATGATCGCGCTGGAGGCGGCAAATCCCGCCTATGAAACCCGCGTTTTCCGCGAGGATCAGGTCAGCGTTCAGGGCAAGCTCGTCGGCCTGATCCGCAGCTATTGAGCCTGCGCGCCTTGCCGTAAAGGCGGTGACCAAGGCCGCACCCCTTGGCGCATGGCCGCGCTGGTGACGATCACCGCCCCCTCGGCAGGCGTGATCTCCAGCGCGCCCGACACGGCAAGGCTTGGCCCATCGAATAGCAGGCAATGGGTATCCGACAGCGGCAACAGGGCTTGGCCCGCGTGATGCGGCGGTGCCAGAGCGACCCGTGGATGGGCCAATGTCTCGGGGGCGGGTTGGCCTAGGATGACGATATCATAGAACGCGCAGGCGCTTTGGGCTTGGGCAAGCGCGCGCTGACCCGGACCATGCCATAGGCGCAGCCCATCGACCTGGGCCGCCATCCCATCACCCGCCGCCTGCCAGAGCGGGCGGGCGGCGGCAGTGGCTTGATCCGCGCCGTCGCCATCATTCTCGAGCCAGACACCGGCCACAAAGCCATCCCCGCGCGCCCGGCTAAGTGCGCGCGCGCCATCCACCATGACGCCAACCAAACCACCCGTATCGGCGACCAAGATGGCGGGGCGCGCCGCGCTATTCCATAGGGCCAGCGCCACGGCCAAGGGTAAGATGCCCAGCCAACGCAAGGCCCCCTGCCATAACAAAACCCAAAGCGCGGCCAGCGCGACCGCGCCCAACATCCAGATCGGCGGCGTCTGCACCGGGCTTATGGCACCGGGCCATGCGGCGATCACCTCGGCCACGGCCAAGATCCAGATCAAGCCCCATTCCATCACCGCCCAAACTGGGCCCGCCAGACCGATGGGCGTCAGCAAGGCCGCGATCACCGCGCCGGGCATGATGATGCTGCCCATGACCGGCACGCTCAACAAATTGGCGATCAGCCCATAGGTCGCGATCTGGTTGAAATGCGCCGCAGCAAAAGGTGCCGTTGCTGCCCCCGCCACGACCGAGGATACGACTACCGCCAAGGCCCCCTTTGCCCAGCCCGGAACGGCCAAGCCTGTGGGCCAGCCACGCAGCGCGGCAAAGGCGCCGACAAGGGCCGCCGTGGCCGCGAAGGACATCTGAAACCCAGGCGACAACAGCGTCTCGGGCCGATTGAGCAGCACCACGATCGCCGCGATCGCGACCGAGCGCATGTTGATCGCGCGCCTGTCGAGCAAGATGGCCGCAAACATCACCGCTACTTGGATAAAGGCGCGTTCGGTCGCGACATTCCCCCCCGAAAGCGCAAGGTAGAATCCGCCCGCGCACAGCGCGCCCAAGGCCGCCCATTTGCGGATCGGATAGCGCAGCGCCACAACCGGGATCAGCGCCAGACCAAAGCGGAGCGCGGCGTAAACAAAGCCCGTCAAAAGCCCCATATGCAGCCCGGAAATCGCCAGAAGATGGGCGATATTCGCGGCCCGCATAGCCTGTGTCGGCCCCGCCTCCAACCCCGAGCGATCCCCGGTCAGCACTGCGGCGGCAAAAGCCCCCGGCTGGCCCGCGATGCGTGTCTGGATCGCCGCCGAGATCCGCATGCGCAAGGCAAAAAGCCGCCCCGCGGTCGGATCGGGATGCGCCAAAAGCACCACCGGGCTACGGGTATAACCAACACCCCCCAGCGACAGGAAATAGGCATAATGCTGAAAATCGAAACCACCCGGCTCGGCCGCACCGGCAGGGGGCGAAAGATGACCTGTCAACATGATCACCGCACCGGGGGGCGGGGTTTTGCCGCCCGCATCGCCGTGCAGCGAGACCCGCACCCGGTCAGGCGTGCGCGTAGGCGGCAGATCATCAAGCCTGACCTGATCGAGCGTCAGCCGCACCGCATCCGTGCCTGAGCGGTCGATGCCGACCACCCGCCCCTCGATCGGGCCGTAATAACGGAATGTCAGCACGGGCTGGGCCAAGCTATGGCTGCGATACCCCGCCGCCAGCACCCCCAAGGCGATCATCGCCACAGCGACGAAAAGCGGCCCAATCCCCGCCCGCCAGCGGATTGCGCCCACCACTGCAAAGATCATGACAAAGGCCGTGGCGGCAAAGCCTGCGCGCTGCGGCTCCCAAGGCAGGGCAAAGTAGATGGCGACGCCAAGCCCCAGCATCACCGCCGACCACGGCATCAAGGCCCCACGCTGCGCGGCCCAGCAAGCCGATAGCCCGCCCAAGGCCCGCGCAACGGCCCATGGCCCCCAGCGCAGCGGGGGCGCGATATCGCTCAGATCGGTCACCGCCTTGTCAGCGCCTCTTGTGATGCGTAAACCCGTGCCCGAGCCTAGCCCCGACATGGTTTCCAACTGGTTAACGCCGCGCGCGGCCCAGCATGCCCGCGACAGGCGCGAAAAGGAACAAGATGGCCCAGCCGCAACAGATCGTCACCCGCATCGCCCCTTCGCCCACGGGCATCATGCATATCGGCACCGCGCGCACCGCGCTGTTCAACTGGCTTTATGCCCGCGCGCGTGGTGGCCAATTTCTGATGCGGATCGAAGATACCGACCGCGCCCGCTCGACCCCTGAGGCGACGCAGGCCATTCTCGACGGCATGCGCTGGCTTGGGCTTGATTGGGATGGTGAGGCCGTCAGCCAATTCGCCCGCGTCCCCCGCCATGCCGAGGTCGCCCATGAGATGCTGGCACGTGGACATGCCTATAAATGCTTCGCCGCCCAAGACGAGATCGAAGCCTTTCGCGAGGCAGCCCGTGCCGAGGGGCGCTCGACCCTCTATCATAGCCCTTGGCGCGACGCCCCGGACGATACGCACCCCGACGGCGCGCCTTTTGCGATCCGCCTCAAGGCGCCGCGCGACGGCGAGACGGTGATCAATGACGCGGTGCAGGGGAATGTGACCTTCCGTAATGACCAGCTCGACGATATGGTCATGCTCCGCTCGGATGGCACGCCCACCTATATGCTGGCCGTGGTGGTCGATGATTTCGACATGGGCGTCACCCATGTGATCCGTGGCGACGACCATCTCAACAATGCCGCACGCCAAGCGCAGATCTATCGCGCCATGGGCTGGGTTGAGCCGGTTTGGGCGCATATCCCGCTGATCCACGGCCCAGATGGCAAGAAACTCTCCAAGCGCCACGGCGCGACCGGGGTAATGGAATATGCCGAAATGGGCGTGCCCGCGGCTGCGATGCGCAACTACCTGACAAGGCTGGGCTGGAGCCATGGCGACGACGAGTTGTTCACCGACGCCCAATCGCTGGCTTGGTTCGATCTGGGCGGGATCGGGCGCGCCCCTGCCCGTCTTGATCTGAAGAAACTCGAAAGCGTCGCGGGCTGGCATATCGCCCAAATGGATGACACCGCGCTCATGGCTGAGATCACCGGGTTTCTGGCCCTCATCGGCCAGCCCGCCCTTTCGCAAGCGCAGCATGATCTGCTCGCCCATGCGATGTATTGCCTCAAGGATCGGGCAAAATCACTTCCAGAGATTTTGGAGAAAGGCCAATTTGCATTGGCCGCGCGCCCCATTCTGCCCGATGCGGCGGCGGCTGCCCATCTCGATGCGGTATCCCGTGGTATACTGCGTGAATTGACTGCGCAGTTGCAGAATGCTAGCTGGGATCGTGACACGCTCGAGACGACGCTCACCCAAGGCGCCGAGGCGCATGGGTTAAAATTCGGCAAGCTCGCAGGCCCGCTCAGGGCCGCCCTTGCCGGGCGCAGCGTAACGCCAAGCGTCTTCGACATGATGCTCGTCATCGGCCGCGAGGAGACCCTCGCACGGCTGACCGAGGCGGCCAACCGCGACGGCTAAAGCAGCGGGCGGCACAAGACCGAGGGGGACCGTTCGCAAGACCGGGATCCGATTTCTCCGTGTGCGGCCCATTGGTGTCCGCCCGGCCACGACGAAAAGGGGACGACCATGGCACATTCGACACGCACCGCCAGCCTGACGATCGATGGCAAGACCTATGAATTGCCGATCCACTCGCCGACCGCCGGTCCCGATGTCATCGACATCACCAAGCTCTATGCGCAAGCGGGCGTGTTCACCCATGATCCGGGCTTCACCTCGACCTCCGCCTGCGACAGCCAGATCACCTTCATCGATGGTGACAAGGGCGAGCTGATGCATCGCGGCTACCCTATCGACCAGCTGGCCGAGAAATCCCATTACCTCGAGGTCTGCTACCTGCTCCTTTACGGCGAACTGCCCTCGGCGGCCGAGCTGGAAAAGTTCGAAACCACGATCACGCGTCACACGATGATCCACGAGCAGATGCACAATTTCTTCCGGGGCTTCCGCCGCGATGCGCATCCGATGGCGACCATGGTGGGCGTGGTCGGCGCCATGTCGGCCTTCTATCATGACAGCACCGATACCAACGATGCCCACCAGCGCGAGATCGCATCCCATCGCCTGATCGCCAAGATGCCCACCATCGCTGCGATGGCCTATAAATATTCGATCGGTCAGCCCTTCGTCTATCCGCGCAACGATCTGGATTACGCCTCGAACTTCCTGCGCATGTGCTTTGCCGTTCCGGCCGAGGATTACGTCGTCGATCCGATCCTTGCCCGCGCGATGGACCGCATCTTCACGCTGCATGCCGACCATGAACAAAACGCCTCCACCTCGACGGTGCGTCTTGCCTCGTCTTCGGGTGCCAATCCCTTTGCCTGCATCGCGGCGGGCATCGCCTGCCTTTGGGGCCCCGCGCATGGCGGTGCCAATCAGGCCTGCCTCGAGATGCTCAAGGAAATCGGCTCGGTCGACCGCATTCCCGAATTCATCGCGCGCGCCAAGGACAAGAATGACCCCTTCCGCCTGATGGGCTTTGGCCACCGGGTCTATAAAAACTTCGATCCGCGCGCGACAGTGATGAAGAAATCCGCCGATGAGGTGCTCGATCTCTTGGGCGTGGAGAACAACCCGCTTCTGCAAATCGCCAAGGAGCTGGAGCGCATCGCGGTGCAAGATGATTACTTCATCGAGAAAAAGCTCTTCCCCAATGTCGATTTCTATTCCGGCATCATCCTCGAGGCGATGGGCTTTCCCACGGCCATGTTCACGCCGATTTTCGCCGTTTCGCGCACGGTCGGCTGGATTTCGCAGTGGAAAGAACAGCTTGCCGATCCCGCGATGAAGATCGGCCGCCCGCGCCAGCTCTATATGGGCGAGACGCTGCGCGACTATGTCGAGATCGAGAACCGCTGAACCCGGCGAGAAAACCGACGATGGGCCGCCCCCAAGGGGCGGCCTTTTCGCATCTCACAGCTTCTTCGTTTCATAAATATCCCCGCCGGAGGCATTGAAGTTTCTGCCCCGCCGGTGAAACCTGCCCCAATATGCGGAGCAAGGCGACATGACAGCCAAGATCATCATCGACACCGACCCCGGCCAAGATGACGCCGTGGCGATCCTTTTGGCCTTGGCCAGCCCCGACGAAATTACGGTGCTGGGCATCACCGCTGTGGCAGGCAATGTGCCGCTTACGCTGACGGAGAAGAACGCGCGCATCATCTGCGAATTGGCGGGGCGGCCCGATATCGCGGTCTTTGCAGGCTGCGACAGGCCGCTGGTGCAGCCGCTGGTCACCGCCGAACATGTACATGGCAAGACCGGGCTTGATGGCATCGCGCTGCCCGATCCCACCATGCTGCTGCAAGCCGCCCATGCCGTCGATTTCATCATCGACACGCTTCGCGCGGAACCTTCGGGCAGTGTTACGCTCTGCCCACTCGGCCCGCTGACCAATATCGCCACAGCCTTCACCCGCGCCCCCGATATCATGGCCCGCGTGAAAGAGATCGTCTTGATGGGTGGCGCCTATTTCGAAGTGGGCAACATCACGCCCGCCGCCGAATTCAACATCTATGTCGACCCGGAAGCCGCTGAAATCGTGTTTCAATCCGGCGTGTCGCTGGTGGTCATGCCGCTTGATGTCACCCATAAGGTGCTGACTACCCGGCCCCGCATCGACGCGATACGCGCCATAGGCAGCCCCGTGGCCCATGCAGTTGCCTCATGGACCGATTTCTTCGAACGCTTTGACATGGCGAAATACGGGGCCGAGGGCGCGCCGCTGCATGACCCCTGCGTCATCGCCTATCTCTTGGCGCCCGGGCTGTTCACCGGCAGGCATATCAATGTGGAGATCGAAACCACCTCACCCCTGACGCGCGGCATGACGGTTGCCGATTGGTGGGGTGTGACCAAGCGGCCCAAGAATGCGATGTTCATGGGCGATGTCGATGCGGCGGGCTTCTACAATCTTCTGACAGGGCGCCTCGCCCGGCTCTGACCCTTCCCCCAGCAACCAAGCCCGCCTATCTTGGCGGGCCAAAGGATTGCCCATGACCGCCCAATTTCCCTTCGATAACAGCTACGCAAACTTGCCCGAGCGTTTCTTTACGCGGCAAGCCCCCGCCTCGGTCGCAGCCCCCCGGTTGATTGCGGTCAATCGCGCGCTGGCGGCACGGCTGGGCATCACCCTGCCCGAGGATGTGACCGAGGTGGCCCAGATTTTTTCCGGCAACGCGCTGCCCCATGGTGCCGATCCCTTGGCTCAGGTCTATGCCGGCCACCAGTTCGGCGGCTGGTCGCCGCAGCTGGGTGATGGGCGCGCAATTCTCTTGGGTGAGGTTCTGGCCCCTGATGGCGCGCGCTTCGATATCCAGCTCAAGGGATCGGGGCGCACGCCTTATAGCCGCATGGGCGATGGGCGCGCAGCACTGGGACCGGTCTTGCGCGAATATATCATTTCCGAGGCGATGGCGGCTTTGGGCGTGCCCACGACCCGCGCACTCGCGGCCGTCATGACGGGCGAGACCGTGCTGCGCGAGCGCGCCTTACCCGGCGCGGTCTTTACCCGCGTGGCCGCCTCCCATATCCGGATCGGCACCTTCCAATATTTCGCCGCCCGCCGGGACACCGAGGCGCTCGCGGCGCTCTGCACGCATACCATCGCGCGCCATTATCCCGGGGCCGATGGCCCACTTGGCTTGCTGAATGCTGTAATCGATGCGCAAGCCCGGCTGATTGCCGCTTGGATGGGTCTGGGCTTCATCCACGGGGTGATGAACACCGACAATATGACACTTTCGGGGGAAACCATCGATTACGGCCCCTGCGCCTTCATGGATGACTACCACCCCGACACGGTGTTTTCCTCGATCGACCAGTTCGGCCGCTATGCCTATGCCAACCAGCCACAGATCGCGGTCTGGAACCTTGCGCAGCTGGCCACGGCACTTTTGCCCCTGATCCCCGACCGCGAGGCGGCAATCGACAGCTTCACCGCTGCGATCAACGGCTTCTCGGATCGTTTCGATGCGGCATGGGACGGCGTGTTGCGCGCCAAGCTGGGTTTTGCCACGCAGGCCGAGGGAGATGGCGCACTCGCGCGCGATCTCTTGGCGATCATGGCCGAAAACAGTGCCGATTTCACGAATACCTTTCGCGCGCTCTCTGGCACCGATCCACGCCGCGCGCGCGATCAACTCATCGACCCCTCCGCCCTCGATCCTTGGCTCGCGCGCTGGCACGAACGGCTTGCCATGGAGAACCGGTGCGCGGTTGACCGCATCGCGGCGATGCAGGGCACCAACCCCGCACGCATCCCGCGCAACCACCGCGTGGAAGAGGCGATCCAAGCCGGCATCTCGGATGATTTCGCCCCGTTTGAACGGCTCATGGCCGCATTGGCGATGCCCTTTGGCGACGATCCGGATTTTGCCGCATATGCACAACCACCCAGCGAAAGCGAACGCGTCACGGCCACTTTCTGCGGCACCTAAGGCTTCTTCATAACCAAAATGTGCAAAACTGGCCGCCGCACGCGATTATTTCTACGAATAATCGCAGCCCGGTCAGCTGCGCGTGGGTTTGTTGATCATGATCAGCCCCGCCACCACCAGCGCCAAGGCCAACAAGATCCCGCCCCCGACGTTTTCGCCCAGCAATAACCAGCCCAAGCCCACGCCGAAGACAGGCGACAAAAAGCTGAACGCCGCAACCGACGCCGAGGGGTAGATCGACAAAAGCCACAGCCAAGCCAAGAACCCCGCCGAGACGATCACCACGATCTGAAAGCCAAGCCCCGCCCAATGGATCCACGTCGGATCGCGAAAAAACGGCCCAAAAGCAAAGGCCGCCATCGCCAAAAGCGGCACCGAGACCGCCAACTGCCAGACCAGCTGCATCTCGGGGCGCACATCGCGCAGGCGCGAGGCCTTGGCCAATACCGGGATCCCCGCCCATGCGATGGCGGCCACAAGCGCGCAAAGATCGCCGAGAAGCGATCCCGCCGCCTCTGCCCCGCCGCGCAGCACCAGCGCCAAGACAACCCCTTCAAAGGCCAACACCAACCCCGCCCCCTTTGGCCCGGTGATCCGCTCGCCCGGGATCACGACATGCCCGATCAACGCCAGCCAAAGCGGCATGGAATAAAAGATGATGGCCGAACGTGTGACCGTGGTCAGATCGAGCGCGACGAAAAGACAGATGAACTCGACCGCGAAACAGGCCTCCATGGCCAGCCCCGGCAAAACCGTGCCTTGCGGCAGGCTGAGCGGGATCGCGCGAAACCGCATCCATGCCAAGAGGCAAATCAACCCACCCGCCGAGCGCAAAGCGGCGAAGAACACCGGCTGAAGCCCCTCGTTGACCACCGCGATCACGACTTGGTTGAACGCCAGCAATGCCGCGAAACCCGTCAGCGCCGCGGCACCAAAGGCATCGATCCTGTCCTTGGCCGGCATGCTGTTCTCCCTTGCGCGATCCGCCACGGCGGTCGCGTCTTTTCTCGCGCGTACAAATCCCGTAAACCATCCACCGAGATCCGCAATCCCCGAGGGCTGTGCATGAACGACACGATCGAGGCGCGTTGTGAGGCCAAGGGCCTGCGCATGACCGAACAACGCCGCGTGATCGCACAGGTGTTAGAGGCCGCGACCGACCATCCCGATGTGGAAGAGCTTTATCTTCGCGCAAGCGCCCGCGATCCGCGCATCTCGATTGCCACGGTCTATCGCACTGTCAAACTCTTCGAGGAATCGGGCATTCTCGAGCGGTTAGAATTCGGCGACGGCCGCGCCCGCTACGAAGATGCCGAGCGCGACCATCACGACCATCTGATCGACATGCATTCAGGTGAGGTGATCGAATTCGTCGACCCCGAGATCGAGGCGCTGCAAGAAAAGATCGCGGCCAAGCTGGGCTATCGGCTCAAAGGCCATAAGCTCGAGCTTTACGGCGTGCCGATCCGCAAAAGCTAAGGCCGCGGCACCTCGCTGGCAGCGCAATGGCGTAACTTGGGAAAGATGACTGCCATCTTGGCGCTTTCATCGCCCCGGCGCGCAGGCTAAGCCAAAGGAGACAGGCGAAAAAGGCGGCGATGATGGACAATCTCAAAGGCATGGCGTGGATGACGCTGGCCATGCTGGCCTTCGCGCTGACCGACATGTTCATGGTCTTTGCCGCGCGCGAAATGCCCGTCTGGCAAATCTTGTTTCTGTTTGGCACGGGCGGTGCGGTTTTGTTCGGGCTCTGGGCGCGCCTGCAAGGGCATCGCTGGCTCAGCCCCGTCTTGCTGATGCGCCCTGTGATGCTGCGCAATCTGGCCGAGGTGTTTGCCACCGTCTGCTTCGTCATCGCGCTTTCACGTATTCCGCTCTCGACGCTTTCGGCGGTGATCCAAGCCAATCCGCTCTTGGTGACATTGGGGGCGGCCATCTTCTTGGGCGAAAAGGTCGGCTGGCGGCGGTGGTTGGCCATCGCCATCGGCTTGGCGGGGGTGCTTTTGATACTGCGCCCCGGTGCCGAAAGCTTTGATCCCGATATTCTTTATGCGGTGGCCGCCGCCATCGGCCTGTCGCTGCGCGATCTGGCGACGCGGCCTGTGCCCAAATCGGTGCCGACCCCGCTTTTGGCCAGCTACAGCTTTGCCGCACTCGCGATTGCGGGGGGGGCTGTCTTGCTCATTTCGGGCGGTTGGGTCTGGCCCAGCCCGATGATCGGGCTCTCCATCCCGGCGTCCATCCTTTTGGGCATGGTCGCCTATTTCGCGATCACCGCCGCCATGCGCGTAGGCGAGATCGCGGCTGTCACACCATTTCGCTACACAAGGCTGGTTTTTGCCTTTTTCATCGCGCTGGTCGTCTTTGATGAAAGCATCGATGGGCTGACATTGCTGGGTGTGGCCATCGTCATCGCCACTGGGCTTTACAGCCTGTGGCGCGAGCGACAGTTGCGCCACGCTGCTTGAACCATTGGCCGCAGCACGGGCTGGCGCAATCCCCTTCGCATGTGCGGCAAGGCTTGCTATAGAGCGGCCAAATCCGACCCAAGGGGACAATCCATGAGCTTTATCACCGATATTCACGCCCGCGAAATCCTTGACAGCCGCGGCAATCCCACCGTCGAGGTCGATGTGACACTGGAAGATGGTTCCATGGGCCGCGCGGCTGTCCCCTCGGGGGCCTCGACCGGCCTGCATGAGGCGGTGGAAAAGCGCGACGGTGACAAGAGCCGCTACATGGGCAAAGGCGTGCTGGAGGCCGTATCCGCCGTCAATGGCGAGATTGCTGATGCGCTGGTCGGCTTCGAGGCCACCGAGCAAGAAGCCATCGATGCCGCGCTATGCGAGCTTGACGGCACCGACAACAAGGGCCGTCTGGGCGCCAATGCGATCTTGGGCGTCAGCCTTGCCGTGGCCAAGGCCGCCGCGGAGTATTCGGCCCAACCGCTCTACCGCTATGTCGGCGGCACCTCCGCCCGGCTGATGCCCGTGCCGATGATGAATATCATCAATGGCGGCGAACATGCCGACAACCCGATCGACATTCAGGAATTCATGATCATGCCGGTTTCCGCGACCTCGATCGCGGATGCGGTGCGCATGGGCGCGGAGGTGTTCCACACCTTGAAAAAAGAGCTATCAGCAGCAGGCCTGTCCACCGGGATCGGCGATGAGGGTGGTTTCGCGCCCAACCTTAGCTCCACCCGCGATGCGCTTGATTTCGTTTTGAAATCTATCGAGAAGGCCGGCTATACCCCCGGCGATGATATCATGCTGGCGCTGGATTGCGCGGCCACAGAATACTTCAAGGATGGCCGTTATGTTTTTGCAGGTGAAGGGAAAACCCTGACCTCTGACGAGAATGTCGCCTATCTTGAGGCGCTGGTGAATGATTACCCGATCTTGTCCATCGAGGATGGCTG
>JAQCLA010000038.1 GCA_027592105.1 Pseudomonadota bacterium
GCGACAGTTTTACCTTAGGCGTCCGGGCCTTGGTCATCTTGAAAGGCATCGAGGGCGCGCCGATCACGCTTTGTCGGGCGCGGGCCGACGCGGGCCATCTCGGGCGCGCCGGGTTCAGGGTCGGGTGTGAGATCCTCGAACAAACCCTGTGCCTCGCTGGCCGGACCCCGGCGCAGTCCAAGCGCCGTGATCTTGATCACACGCACACGCGCACCTTGCGGAAAGGTCAGCACATCACCGGGCCTGACAGACGTCGCGGCTTTGCTGACCCGCTGGGCATTCACCCTGACCTGACCATCGGTGACGATGCGGCTGGCCAAGCTGCGGGTTTTGAAAAACCGCGCCTGCCACAACCACTTGTCCAAACGTGCCGCGGGCTGGTGTTCGGTCAGGATTTGCCTTTCAGCCCGGCCAATGCTTGGGCGAAGGGATTGTCGGGATCGATCCGGTCACGCTTTTCAGGGCGCGCGCTGAAGGTCTTGGGGCTTTCCTCGCGCGGGGGCTTGGCGCCTTTTCCGCGGGGCGGCTTTCCGCCTTTGCCGCCTTTGCCCTGTGGCTTGTTGGCCCCATCAAAGCGGGGTTTTGCCCCCTCTTCGCGGGGTTTGCCGCCATCGCCACGCCGTTGCTGGCCACGCGGGCCATTGCCCTGCCGACGGGGCGCCCAAGTGAAGGTATAAAAAACCTCAAGCTCGACTGCTGCTGCCTGTTCACCGGGCTGCTCATCTGGGGCTTCTTCCGGGGGGCTTGGCGGTGCCTCGTCGGGGTTTTCAACGGGTTGCTCGACCGGGGTTTCGACCGGTACCTCGACCGGGGGGGCGAGGGGCACTTCGGCCAGGGTGTCGCCGGGGATTTCGGTCGGAACCTCCGAAGGGTCGCCGACTGTGTCTTGTGCGACGGCAACTACAAGGGCGGCCTTGACCTTGGGCCTTTCGCCACGCTCGCCACGATAGCCCAGACCGGCCATCAGATCGGCGAATTGATCAAGCGTCAGCCCGGTGATCGAGAGCATATCGGCACTGGCCTCGAACCCGCCGCGTGTATCCTTGTTGCGCAGCATATCGGCCAGACGTTCCAGCATGTCGATGCGAATCGCGCGCAGCCCTGCGGGGCGATAACCCGACATGGTGTAATAGCCCTGCGGCTGCTGGGCATCATGGGCGATGGTCACCAGACCGGGTGGCGGGCTTTCGGGGAAGATATCCAAGCCCTGCGACAGGCCCCAAAGCACCAAGCGCAACCGCGTCGGCGCAGGCTTGAGCAAAAGCGGCTGGAAAATGGTGAATTGGCCAAAGCGCACGCCATGCTTGCGCAATTGACCGCGCGCCTCTTGATCGAGCGCCTTGATGTCATCGCCGATCTCGGCGCGCGCCACGATCCCGAAGCTTTCGAGCAGGCGAAAGGCCACGCCGCGTGCGAGCCCGGTGATCGCCTCGTCGCGCGACAGCGCCAAAAGCGGTTCGAACTGCGCCGCGATCCGACGATCAATGAAATGCTGCAAGCGGCGTTGGACCTTTTGCATCACCTCTGGCCCGGCATCTTCGTCGACAAAGGCCTCGGCCACAGGCTTGAGCGCGTCATCCCCGCGCACCAGCTTGCCGATGGCCTGATCACCCCACATCAGCCCGCCCTGTTCGGTCAGGTCGAATTCCGTATCGGGCGCGTTATAGAAACGATCGGCGCGCAGGTGGAATTCAGGGCGCAGTGCCGCAAGGGCTGCTTGCCGCAGTGTCTTGGCCTCATCAGGTCCGGTGGTCTGATCCTGGCGGAAGCGGAAACCCTCGATCCGGCCGAGGATCTGGCCCTCGACACTCACTTCACCCTTGTCGTTCACGTCAGCCACCAGGCTCTCCTTCTGTTTCAACCGGCGAAGCAAAACGCTTGTCCGCCGGTCGACAAATCTTTGTGTCAGCGCACCATGAAGGGCGTCGGACAGGCGATCTTCTACGGCACGGGTGGCCTCACGCCAATGGGTAACATCATCGACCCATGCATCGCGTTGCGCGACATAGGTCCATGTGCGGATAAACGCCAAGCGTTTCGACAATGTGTCGATATCGCCCTCGACCCGGTCGATGCGCTTGACCTGACGGGCCAGCCAATCGTCGGGCACCCGGCCCAACTCCTGCAGAAAGTCAAAGATCCGACCCAAAAGCTCGGCATGCTCGGTGTGGCTGATGCCGCGGAAATCGGGGATGCGGCACACATCCCACAGCAGCTTCACATCATGGGCCGATGAAAAACGTGCGCGCATATCATCGCGTCCAGCGATGGTTTTGAGCGCCATCAAATCATCGGCTTCGCGCGCGCGGGTCAGCCATTCATCATTGGTATGCTCTTCCAAAGAGCCGATCAATCGCCCGACCGAGCCGAACTCCAACTGCGCATTGCGCCAGTAAAGCTTGCGCAAAGGCGCAAAGCGATGCTCTTGGATCGCCTTGGCCAGATCCTCGTCAAGCGGCGGTGCCTCGCCCGTGACGCCAAAGGTGCCGTCTTGGGTGTAGCGCCCGGCGCGCCCGGCGATCTGGGCCAATTCATTGGGCATCAATTCGCGCATCTTGCGCCCATCGAATTTGCGCAGGCCCGAAAACGCGACATGCCCGATGTCGAGGTTCAACCCCATCCCGATCGCATCGGTGGCCACCAGAACATCGACATCGCCGTTTTGGTAAAGCTCGACCTGCGCGTTGCGCGTGCGCGGCGAAAGCGCGCCCATCACGACCGCGGCACCGCCCTTTTGGCGGCGCAGCAACTCGGCCATGGCATAAAGATTTTCGACCGAGAAACCGACGATCGCGCTGCGCGGTGGCATCCGGCTGATCTTTTTCGAGCCGGTATAGAGCAGTTCCGAGAATCGCTCGCGGCTCAGAAACTCTGCGCGCGGCACGAGGGCGGCGATGGCCCCACGCATCGTGGTGGCCCCAAGAAAAAGGGTCTCGTGGCGGCCACGCGCATGCAATAGCCGGTCGGTAAAGACATGGCCACGCTCGGGGTCGGCGCACAGCTGGATCTCGTCGATGGCGACGAAATCGGCCCCGATACCAACTGGCATCGCCTCGACGGTGCAGACCCAATATTGCGCGCGTTCTGGCACGATGCGCTCTTCGCCCGTGACCAGCGCCACGACCGAGGGGCCGCGCATGCCCACGATCCGGTCATAAACCTCGCGCGCCAATAGCCTGAGCGGCAGGCCGATGATGCCCGTGCGATGGGCAAGCATCCGCTCGATCGCATAATGGGTTTTTCCGGTATTGGTCGGGCCAAGCACCGCGGCGATGCGGCTTTTGCCCAGAATGCTGCCGTCCATCTGTTCGCGGCCTTTGTCCCTGACCTTGCGGCAAATGTCGTCAGAGCGCCGCGCCATTGAGCGCGCGGGTCACGCGCGCCACGGCTTCGTTTATTTCTTCGCGATGGGGATGTATAGCCTGTGCCGCTTGAAATGCGGCAAGGGCATGGTCCATCTCGCCAATATCCTCAAGCATGAAGCCCAAGCCCGTGAGCGCCCCGAAATGGCGCGGTTCTATCGCAAGTACACGGCCGATATCGGCGATCGACGGGCCGAAATGCTGCATCTCGAAAAAAAGCGTGGCGCGCGCGTTCCAGCCTTCAGCAAACTCGGGGGCGTGATCGGTCAACGCGGTGAAGTGGTTATAGGCCGCCGACAAATCTCCATCCGCCAAGGCCGCGCGCCCGCGCTCAAGCAAGTAATCCGCCGAGGCAGAGCCCGAGCGCGACCAGAGCATGACGATCTCATCTTCGACCACTTGCCAGTTGCGCAAATCGGGCTCAGCCAATCGGTCAAGCAGCGCATCGACGCGCGATTGCTCTTGCGCTCCCGCCATGATCGGCAAGAGGCACAGAAATGCCGCAAGGGCAGTGTTGTGAAGACGTGAAATCATCCGCATGTTGGCAAAGGTAGCATGTTCGCGCGGGCATTCCATATCAAACCCATGCGAGCGATCCGAGACATGTAACGAAGGAAAGACCAATGAGCATGATTGATGAAGCGGTCGCGGCATTGTCGGCCAAGCTGGCGGGCGGCTTCGACGGCTCGGCGAAATTCGTGATCGAGGGCGAGGGTGCCGTGATCGTCGATGGTGGCGGTGTGCGCGCAGCCGCTGACGGCGATGATGCCGATGTCACGATGACAGCCAGCGTTGATACCTTCCAAGGGATCTTGTCGGGCGATGTGAACCCGGCGATGGCCTTCATGTCGGGCAAGCTCAAGCTCGATGGCGACATGGGCACGGCGATGCGTTTGGGCTCGGCGCTGGGCTGATGACCGGGGCGTCCTTGCAAAGCGCCCCTTACTTCCAAGATGTGGCCGAGGGGCCAGATGGTGCCGCCAGCTATTGGGTTCACGCCACCGATGGCACCCGGCTACGCATGGTCCATTGGCCCGGCGCGGACAAAGGGACCGTTTTGTTCTTTCCCGGTCGCACCGAGTATTGTGAGAAATACGCGCGCTTGGCCGATGACATGCAGGCCGCAGGCTACGGCATGGCAGCGTTTGACTGGCGCGGACAAGGGCTGGCTGACCGCCCGACCCACCGCGCCGACATGGGCCATGTCGCAAGCTTCGATGAATACCGCGCCGATGTGGCGGCTTTTGTCTCTGCCCTCGACGGATTGGGCGCGCCCAAACCTTGGTTCTTGATCGGCCATTCCATGGGGGGCGCCATCGGTCTACGCGCGCTGCATGATGGGTTGCCCGTGCAAGCGGCAGCCTTTTCGGCGCCGATGTGGGATATCGCGATGCGCCCCGTGATCATGGCACTGCGTGGCGTGCTTTTGCCACTCACGTCGGCATTGGGGATGGGCCGCTCCTTTGCCGCGACCACCGGCCCCTACAAGGCGATGGCATTCGAGGATAATCCGCTGACCACGGACCGGGCGCAGTTCGCCTATATGGCCCGCCAATTGGCCCAATACCCTGAGCTGCGGCTTGGCGGCCCGTCAAACATGTGGGTGCGCGCAGCCTTGCAAGAAACTGCCGCACTCATGGCGCGCCCTGCCCCCGATATGCCGACCCTGACCCTGATCGCGGGGCGCGAAAAGATCGTGGTCAATGCGGTCATTGAAACGCGGATGGCAAGCTGGCCCAAAGGGCGGCTGATCACCATCGACGGGGCCGAACATGAGTTGCTGTTCGAGGCCCCCACCCGCCGCCAAGCGGCCCTTGACGCGATCTTGGCCCATTTCGACGCCCATCTTAGGCCGGAACCAGCAACCCGTTCTCAAGCTTGATCCGGCGATCCATGCGCGCGGCAAGCGCAGGGTTATGGGTGGCGATCAACGCGGCCATGCCGGTGTCGCGCACCAGACCCATCAGCGTGTCGAACACCGTGTCCGAAGTGACGGGATCAAGATTGCCCGTCGGCTCATCGGCCAGCAAAAGCTGCGGCTGATTGGCCAAGGCCCGACAAAAGGCTGCGCGCTGTTGCTCACCACCCGACATTTCGGCGGGGCGATGATCCATCCGCGCGGACAGGCCCACAGCCGCCAAAAGCACCTCGGCCCGCGCGCGCGCCTGTGCGGCGGCCACCCCATCGGCCAATTGTGGCAGCACGATATTCTCGGCCGCGCTGAACTCGGGCAGAAGATGGTGGAATTGGTAGACAAACCCCACCAGCGACCGCCGCGCCGCCGTGCGCGCACTGTCGCTGGCGCGCGTCAAATCTTGGCCGCCGATGGCCACCCGCCCCGCATCGGGCGTGTCGAGCAGGCCGGCAATATGCAAAAGCGTGGATTTCCCCGCCCCTGATGGTGCGACCAGCGCCACCACTTCGCCCGGTGCGATGCTGAGCGAAGCACCGCGCAACACGCGCACCTCGCCCGGACGGCCAAGCTTGTAGCCCTTTTCGATACCCTCGAGCCGCAGCACCGCCTCATTCATAGCGCAATGCCTCGACCGGGTTCATCCGCGCCGCGCGCCGCGCCGGAAAGATGGTGACGACGAAAGACAGGCCCAGCGAAAGTGCGACCGCCGCCCCGACATCGCCCCATTCCAACCGCGCAGGTAGGCTGGAAATCAATCGCACCGACGGGTCCCAAACACCGCCCCCCGCGATCCAATTGACCGCGTTGAAGATCGGGTCGATCCAGATGGCAAAGGCACAGCCCAAAGTAACCCCTGCAAGCGTGCCCGCCACCCCGATGGATGCACCACAAAGAAAGAAGATCCGCAGCACCGACCCCTCGGACAGGCCCATAGTGCGCAAAATGCCGATATCGCGCGACTTGTTCTTCACCAGCATGATGAGGCCCGACACGATGTTCATCGTCGCGATCAGCACAAGGATCGAGAGGATGATGAACATGATATTGTCCTCCATCTGCAGCGCCTGCAAAAAGGCCCCCGAGCTATCTTGCCATGTCCAGATCGCGACATCGCCTGCCGCCATCATCACGGGCAGCACCATCTGATCGACCGCCTCGGGGTCGGCCAGAAAGACCTCGATCTCATCGGCCACGCCGTCGCGGTTGAAATACCCCTGCGCGAGATCAAAGGGCATATAGACCCGCACCCGGTCGATATCCCAGCGCCCGACTTGGAAGATATAGACGATCTCATAGGCCGCGACGCGGGGGCTGGTGCCAAAGGGCGTGCGCGCCCCATCGGGCGAGATCAGGCGCAGCCGATCACCGACCTGCAGGCCCAATTCACGCGCCACACCCATGCCGATCGCGATCCCCTCTCCCGCGCCGAAGGCCGCCAGATCGCCCATCGCGCGCTCAGGGCTTGCCACAAGCGGCACATTGGCCAGATCGGCCGGCGCGATGCCGATCACCTCGACGCCCGCGTTGCGCCCCTCATGGCTGGCCATGACCTGACCGCGAATAACGGCGGCTGCGTGATCCACACCGGGCAAGGCGGCAATCGCCGAAGCGGCCGCTTCATATTCTTCGAAACGGCGATCCGCACGGCCCGCGGCATCGAATTCGGTGCGGTCATAGACGCTGATATGGGCATTGGCCCCAAGGATCGTGCCCACGAATTCATGCCGAAAGCCCGAGCGCACCGCGAGTGTGGCGATCAGCGCCGCCACCGCCAGCATGATGCCCAGAAAGCTGATCACCGTCATGGTGCTGACGCCGCCCTCGGCGCGGCGCGCGCGCAGGTAGCGCCAAGCAATCAGGAACTCGAAGCGGGAAAATGCTGGTGGAATGCGGGACAAACGGCTCTCCTATACACGAAGGGCAAGGTGGCCAGTTTAGCGGCGCTGTCAAGCATGCGCCCCCTTGGTGACGTTGCGGCCCATCTTGACCAAGGGGAAAATCCGCGCCCTGTTGCATCGCGGATCGGGAGGGATACCATGCATCACGCAGCTATCACGGGAT
This sequence comes from Pseudomonadota bacterium, assembly GCA_027592105.1. Taxonomy (GTDB): domain Bacteria; phylum Pseudomonadota; class Alphaproteobacteria; order Rhodobacterales; family Rhodobacteraceae; genus Roseicyclus. The sequence continues at coordinate 7,339 of JAQCLA010000038.1, forward strand.
CGGGGGTATTCACACCCGAGGCGGTCATCACAAATGATGCGCTTGTCGCGGCGTTCAACGCTTATGCGGACCGTTGGAACGCCACCCATGCCGATGCCATCGCCGCAGGTAAGGCTGAAGCAATGGCCCATTCCTCGGCGGAATTCATCCTTGCCGCCTCGGGCATCGAGCAGCGCTATGTGATGGACAAGACCGGCATTCTCGACCCCGAAGTGATGCATCCCCTACTGCCCGCGCGCGCCGATGACGCACCATCTCTGATGGCCGAGATGGGCCTGGCCGCAAGCCGTGCGGCACTGGCCATGGCCGGGGTCACGGCGGGCGAGATCGATCTGGTGATCTGTGCCGCCTCCAACCACGAGCGCGCCTATCCCGCCATCGCCATCGAGATCCAGCAATTGCTGGGCGCGGGCGGTTTCGCCTTCGACATGAATGTCGCCTGTTCTTCGGCCACCTTCGGCATCCAGACCGCGACCGACATGATCCGCGCAGGCTCGATCCGCCGCGCACTGGTGGTCAACCCCGAGATCTGCTCAGCGCACCTCGAATGGCGCGACCGCGATTGCCATTTCATCTTCGGCGATGTGGCAACGGCGCTAGTGATCGAACGCGCAGATCTGGCGCAGAGGCCGCATTTCGCCATCCGCTCGACCCGCTGCGCGACGGAATTTTCCAACAATATCCGCAATAACAATGGCTTTCTGCGCCGCACAAGGCCAGGTCACATGGAAGACCGGCGCGACATGCAGTTCATGCAGAACGGGCGCAAGGTCTTCAAAGAAGTGCTGCCGATGGTCGCGGCCCATATCGCGGGTCACATGGCAGCCGAAGGCGTGGCATCGGATGATCTGGCGCGGCTTTGGCTGCATCAGGCCAACAAGACGATGAACGACTATATCGGGCGCAAGGTCTTGGGCCGTGATCCGGCACCCGGCGAGCAGCCCAATATCTTGCAAGATTACGCCAATACCTCCTCGGCGGGCTCGATCATCGCCTTCGCCAAGCATTCCGCCGATCTGGACCCGGGCGCGCTTGGGCTGATCTGTTCTTTCGGGGCGGGCTATTCGGTCGGATCGGTGATCGTGGAGCGGCGCGGCTAAGCTTGCCGGGGCGCGCAAGCTGAGGCAAAAGCAGGGCATGGCAAAGCTCTATTTCCACTACTCCACGATGAACGCGGGCAAATCCACGCTGCTCTTGCAAGCATCCTACAACTACATCGAACGCGGCATGCAGACCTACCTCATGACCGCGAATTTCGATGACCGTGCAGGCAAAAGCCGCATCGGCAGCAGGATCGGCATCGAGGCCGAGGCCGACACCTACGGCCAGTCTTGCGATCTGTTCGAAAAGATCGCGGCGCGACTGGCGGCGGGGCCTTGCGCCTGCGTGCTGATCGACGAGGCACAATGGCTGACGCGCGACCAAGTCTGGCAATTGGCACGCGCGGTCGATGATCTGGACGTGCCGGTGATGTGCTACGGCTTGCGCGTCGACTTCCGGGGCGAGCTGTTTCCAGGCTCCGCCGCGTTGCTGGCCTTAGCCGACAAGATGCGCGAGGTGCGCACGATCTGCCATTGTGGGCGCAAGGCCAGCATGGTGATCCGCGTGGGGGCAGATGGCCGTGCCCTGACCGAAGGCGCGCAGATCGAGGTCGGCGGCAATGACCGCTATATCAGCTTATGTCGGCGGCATTTCCGCGAGGCCGTCGGCGACAGGCCTGCAAGCGACTGAGGCCCGTTTGCGCCGCGCACTGCTTGCAAGGGGGCGCTGCCCCCTCGGTCTACGACCTCACCCCCGGGATATTTATGAAACAGAGAAGGAGAAGCGAGAGATCTCTTCTTCGTTTTTGAAATATCCCGGGGGAGGCGGCCAAGGCCGACGGGGGCGGAGCCCCCCAAACAAAGCGCATGCGCGGCACGCGCGCCTTTGGGTTGTGACCCGCCTAGACTTGGTTTGGTAGCGCGCGCCCCTCGGCAAAGGCGATGCAATTGGCCAGCGCCATGCGCCCCATATCTTCGCGCACATCAAGCGCGGCTGTGCCCAGATGCGGCATAAGCGTCACATTTTCCATCGCGATTAGCTCCTGCGGCACCACGGGTTCGCATTCATAAACGTCAAGACCTACGCCTGCGATTAGGTCCGCTTGCAGGGCCGCGATCAGGGCCATCTCATCGACCACATCGCCGCGTGAGATATTGACGAAGAGGGCGTGGCGTTGCATCGCCGCGAATTGTGCGGCACCCATCAGGTGATGCGTCTCGGCCCCGCCCGGTGTGGCCACCACGACGATATCAGCGATGGCAAGTGCAGCGGGAAGGTCCATCTGCGTCGCGGGGAAATCGACGGATTTGGGCGAGCGGTTGGCATATATGATCTTGCAGCCAAAGCCGAAATGGCAGCGCCTTGCGATGGCCTGACCGATACGGCCCATGCCGATGATGCACACCGTGCGCCCCGAGACATGCATGCCCAGCATCTGGGTCGGGTGCCAGCCCGCCCATTGTCCCGCGCGGACCATCCGCTCTCCTTCGCCTGCGCGGCGGGCGGTCATGAGGATCAGTGTCATGGCGATGTCGGCGGTGGCATCGGTTACAGCGCCGGGGGTGTTGGTGACGGCGATGCCAGCGGCGCGGGCGGCGGTCACATCGATATGATTATACCCCACCCCGAAATTGGCCAAAAGCTTGCAGCGCGCATCCGGCACCTCGGAAAAGGCCGGCGCACGGAAGGCATCGCCCAGCGTCGGCAATATGATGTCATAATCGCGCAAGGCGGCCACGCATTCGGCATGGTCCATCGGCGTCGTCACGGGGCGGCAGGTGACATCGAAATGGTGCGCGGCTTCCGCCATGACGCTTTCAGGCAGGCGGCGGGATATCAGCAGTTTCAGCACAGTTTTTCTCCGTTCGGGACGGGTTGATCAGGGGCGATCAGAACGATCTTGCCGGCTGCGTCATGTAGGCCAAGCACAAGCGCCTCGGACATGAAGGGGCCGATCTGGCGGGGAGGGAAATTGACCACGGCCAAGACCTGTTGGCCGATCAGCGCCTCGGGGGTGTAATGGGTCGTGATCTGGGCCGAACTTTTCTTGACCCCGATCTCGGGTCCGTAATCCACCCAAAGCTTGAGCGCGGGTTTTCGCGCCTCGGGGAAGGGTTCGGCATGGGTGACGGTGCCCACGCGGATATCGACGCGGGCGAAATCTTCAAAGCTGATCGTGTCGCTCATACCTTGAGCTCCCGGCTGCGATCGGTTGCGGCGGCGACGGTGGCGGTGATCAGCGGCATGAGGCCATGGGCGTCATCCATCAAGACGCCAAGCCCGGCTTGGGTCGTTCCATTTGGCGAGGTCACGTTGATGCGCAGTTGTTCCGGCGTCTCGGTCGCCTGTTCGGCCAAGGCACCGGCACCTGCGACAGTCGCTTTGGCCAGTTGCATCGCCATCTCGGGCGGCAGGCCTTGCGCCACACCGGCTGCGGCCAGCGCGTCGATCATGTAGAAGATATAGGCAGGCCCGGACCCCGAGAGACCCGTCACCGCGTCGATCTGATCTTCGTCGCTTAGACGCACGACCTGACCGATGGCAGACAAAAGCCCCTCGGCCATATCCAGATCGGCAGCGGTCGTGGTCGCATTGCCGATGATCGCGGAAATGCCCCTGCCCACGGCTGCGGGCGTATTGGGCATGGCACGGATGACGCGGGTGGCGGCGCAGAAGGCTGCCTCATAGGCCGCGATGGGCGTGCCTGCGGCGACTGACAAGATCAAGGTGCCACCACCGCCGAAGCGCGCGACCTGTAGCAGGGCCTCTTGCATCATCTGCGGCTTGACCGCGATCATCAGCACGGCGGGGTGATCGGGCATCGCGCCGTTGATCACGACACCTTGGGCGCGCAACCAATCGGAAGGGTATGGGTCGATCACATGGACCGATGCCGGATCAAGCCCGCGGTCGAGCCATCCCGCAAGCATCGCCGATCCCATCTTGCCGCAGCCAAGCATCACCAGCCCGCGGCGCGAAATCTCGCTGAAATCCATTCCCACCCCCTTGGTTTCGGGGGCAAAGGTTAGGCGCGGCCGTAGCTCTCTGCAATGGCGACCTGCAACGCATCTTCGGGGCTGCGGTTGCCCCAACAGGCCAGCTGGAAGGCCGGATAATACCGCTCAGCCGCCAGAACGGCGGTCTCGACCATGCAGGCGATCTGATCGGGGCTCGCCAATTGCTCGCCTGCCAGAACCAGACCATAGCGATAAACCATCAGCTTTTGCGCGGGCCAGTAGGTGAAAGCGCCCGCCCAGCAGCGATCATTGGCGAGGTTGAGCGTCTCGTAAAGCGTCGGTAGGGTTTCGGCGGGCGGCTCCATGTCGAAGGTGCAGATCATCCGCAGCGTTTCGTCATAGGCCGACCACGCCAAGGTTACCGAATAGGTGCGCCACTGCCCCTCGATCGCCATGGCGATCTGGTCATCGGTGACACGGTCGAAATCCCACTCGTGATGGGACGCCAATGTTTCCACGATGTCGATGGGATGCAGGTCATCGATGTCGAGATACTGCTCAGAATGCGACATTGCCCAGGCCTCTTGTTATGGCAGCCGTGCGGGCCTTGGGCCTCGGGACCAAGACGCCCGCTATTGGCTGGGTGTCTTTACAATTGAGTGCGGGCAAGGCGCCCTCACCTACCAGATATGGTGCGGTTCTTGCGGCCGTGTGTAAAGCAGTATTTTTGTGACGGAAAGAGCGCGCCCTACAAGGCGCTGGGGTATCCACAAGATATTGGGGGTTGTGGGTTATTTGATCCGGTATCGTGTAGGGTGTGCCTTCAGGCGCACCATGTACCGGAACATTTGGTGCGCCTAAAGGCACACCCTACGGGCGTTAAGCCCTCCTTTACCTTGTTGCGGCAGGCTCGGGTCATGTCCAATTACCGCCGCCCGCGCATCCCCGGTGCCACCATTTTCTTTACGGTTGCCTTGGAACGTCGTGGCGCCGACACATTGGTGCGGCATGTAGAGGCGCTGCGCGTAGCTTTCCGGCGCACGATGGCAGAGCGTCCCTTTTGCATCGAGGCCGCGGTCATCTTGCCCGATCATCTGCACATGATCTGGACGCTGCCAAACGGCGATAGCGATTTCCCGAACCGTTGGCGCATGATTAAGGCACGTCTCACGCAAGCAGTGCCCTATATTCGCCCTCAGCGTGCCAGTCATCTCAGGCGGCGAGAACGGGGATTATGGCAGCGCCGATATTGGGAACACCACATCCGCTCACCCGAAGAATTCGCGGCGCTCACGCAATATTGCTGGATCAATCCAGTCAAGCACGGGTTGGTGGCGGACCCGTATGAATGGCGGCATTCGTCAAATCACCGGGACGGGGCCAGAGGCATGGCTTTTGATCTGCCCAATCAGATGTAGGATATGCCCTCAGGCGTACCCGCCGGTTTATTGGTGCGCCTGAAGGCGCACCCTACAATACGAATAGCGTTCAGCCCTTCGCCTCGAGCGCCGCGATGCGCGCTTTGAGCGCCTCGTTCTCTTCGCGGGCCTTTTGGGCCATGGCGCGCACCGCGTCGAATTCTTCGCGGGTGACGAAATCGCGGTCGGCCAGCCAGCGGTCGAGCAGGGATTTCATCGCCGTCTCGGCCTCTTCCTTCGCGCCTTGGGCCACGCCCATCGCGTTGGTCATCAACTGGCTGATATCTTCCATGATCTTGTTGCGGGTTTGCATCGCGCGCTCCTGTCCTGTCAGAGGGGATATGGCCCTGCATGGCCGCCGGATCAAGGTTGACTTCGCCGCAGGGCGCGACCACCCATGGGCCAAAGCGCACCCAAGACGGAACCTATGCCATGCCATTTGCCATTCCCTTTCCCGATCTGTCGCCTGAGCTGTTCTCGGTCACGATCGGAAGTTTCGAATTGGCCCTGCGCTGGTATGCGCTGGCCTATATCGTCGGGTTGATGGCCGGGTGGTGGCTGATCGCGCGCGCGCTGGCACGGCCCGCTTTATGGGCAAATGACACGGCACCGATGCCGCCCGAAAAGGCCGAAGGGCTTTTGACCGCTGTTATCTTGGGAGTGATCCTGGGCGGCAGGCTGGGCTACGTGGTGTTTTATCAACCGGGCTATTACCTGCAAAACCCGGCCGAGATCTTGGCCGTGTGGCAAGGCGGCATGGCCTTTCATGGCGGGTTG
>JAQCLA010000039.1 GCA_027592105.1 Pseudomonadota bacterium
GCAATGACACGATTTCGGGCGGGGCGGGCAATGACACGCTGATCGACGGGGCGGGTGATGACTCCGTGTCAGGCGGTACGGGCGATGACTTGATCTACAATACCATTGGCAACGATACCTATGACGGCGGCGCGGGTTCCGATACCGTGTTCACCGACCTTTCCGACCGCACGCCCGGTGCCTTCATCCTCGAGGTGAATTTCAACACGGGCTATATGGGGCAGCTTGGCAACCCCACCCTCTCTGACTCGATAAGCAATTTCGAGGCGATCCACATCATCGGACCGATTGCCGTGCAAGCGACGGGCGACGCAGCGAACAATCTGTTCGCCACAGGCTCGGGCAGTGACACGCTCTCGGGCGGGGCGGGCAATGACACGCTGTTGGGCGGTGCAGGCGCTGACACGATCGATGGCGGCTTGGGCAATGACAGCCTCGAGGGAGAATCGGGCAACGATACGCTGAACGGGCTTTGGGACAACGACACGCTTATTGGCGGTGCGGGTTTCGACCGGCTGATTGGCGGGGATGGCGATGACAGCCTGTCGGGTGGCGATCAAGCCGACAATCTTTACGGCGATGCGGGCAACGACACGCTTTCAGGCGATGATGGCAATGACCGTCTTTTCGGGGGCGCGGGCGCGGACTCGCTTCTTGGGGGCGAGGGGCGCGACCTGCTGATCGGCGAGAACAGCGAGGATACGCTCGACGGCGGCGGCGGCGACGACAGGCTTTTCGGCGGCGCGGGTTTCGACCTTTTGCGCGGCGGCGATGGCGATGATAGCCTCGATGGCGGGGCGCAGGCTGACAATCTCTACGGCGAGGCTGGCAATGACACGCTTTTGGGCGGCGACGGCAGTGACAGGCTCTTCGGTGGCGGCGGCGATGACAGCCTGTCGGGCGGCACCGCCAATGACGCGCTCTTCGGCGAGGCGGGCAATGACACGCTCGCGGGCGATGCGGGCTTCGATGTGCTGCGCGGCGGCAATGGCGATGACAGCCTGTCGGGCGGGGCGCAGGCCGACAATCTCTTCGGAGATTTCGGCAATGATACGCTCGATGGCGGCGACGGCTTCGACCGGCTGTTCGGGGGGGCGGGCAATGACCTGCTGATCGCGGGCGGCGGCAATGACGCGCTCTTCGGCGAGGGCGGCAACGACACGCTCGAGGGCGGCGAGGGCAATGACCGGCTCTATGCCGGTGGCGGCTTCGACCGGCTGGAAGGCGGCGCGGGCGACGACCAGCTCTGGGGCAATTTCAACTGGGATATCTTCATCTTCGCCGATGGCCACGGGCAGGACACGATCCAGGATTTCGAGGCCCGCAACCCATGGGAGAAGATCGACCTCTCCGGCATCACCGCCTTGGATGTTCATGCCGATTACGACGCGCTGAACGCCTCAGGTGCAGTCACCACGTCAGGCGGCGGCGTGCTGATCAACACGGGAGGCAGCAATTCAATCCTGCTCGCCGACGTCAGTCTCACCGATCTCGACAATACAGACTTCATCTTCTGAGGGGAGCTTGACGGGCTTCGATGCAAGAACGCGCTGGTAGATGCCATGCAACTGTTCCGTTTGGGCCTGCGTGGGGCGAAGCGAGGGGCGCTGCGCGGGCGGACATGAGAACCGCGCAGGATCAGCATCTATCTGGGCAAGAACGGACATAAGCGCCTGGTGATCGGTAACATCCACGACGAAACCATTCTCACCTTGCACGACGTCTTGCCCGATCGCACCACGGTCAGAGGCCACGACCCATAACCCGGCGGCCAAAGCCTCGCGTGTGACGAGGCCGTAGCTTTCGGGCCAGATGGACGGCGCTAGCAGAACATCCAAGGCGCCGTACAGCTGCCACACCTCGCTCAATGGCACGCGCGGCACGAAGGTGACGGACGTGCCATTCCAATCCGCATGGCGCACCCGGCCACTGGGCAGCGCATGATCGACCACCAACAGGTCGAGATTTTCGAAACGCTGTGCATGCAAGGCCGCGCGCAGCAGATTGTAACCCTTGTGCCGTGCCGCGCCCCCGATCTGGCCCAATCTGACACGGCCCGGCGGGCCATCGAGCCGCGCAGCCGCTGGGGCAGGGGCCAACCCATTCTCGACCACCTCGACCCGCTCGATGCCCGCATCGCGATGCAAGGCGGCGAAAGAAGCCGATACGGCCAATACGGCGGCCGCATCGCGCAGGGCGCGTTCCGCGATGCAGCCACGTTCCGACAAGGCAGCGCGATCAGCGGCGTGAAAACTATAAAGCTCGGCCACGCCCTCGGGCGACAAAATGAACTGGTGGGGCGACACCCACCATCCGTCATGCAAGGTCACGACATAGGGAAGATTGCGACGGCGCAAGCAATCGACCACGGATGCCGTCAGGCGCTGCACGCAATGCAGATGCACAAGATCGGGGGCAATCCGGTCGATCAGCCGATCGACCACATCGGCCATATGGTGATCGCGAATATCCATATTGTCGATCCCATCACGCGCGGTCACGGTCCAGATCCGTACACCATCCCGAGCCTGACAGCCGATCTCATACGGGCGCTCTCCGCCTTCCAATGTCGAAAGAATGTCGATCTCGTAGTCATCGCCGTAGCGCGCGATCAGATCACACACATTGTCATGCACCACCCGCGTAGCCCCACCGATATCTTGCGGCGGGAAGAACACGTTTACGATCAACAACCGCGCCTTGGCGCGGCCCGGTGTTGGCCGAACGGCGGTGAAGATCGCGTCGAAATTCGCGCCCATCGCAGGAAGGCCGTAATCCTTCATCACCGCCGCCTGCGCCGCAGTCCCTATTTGGGCGCGCAGATCGGCATCATCGATCAGGCGCAGGATCGCGGCAGCAAACCCTTTGCGATCTTGTGCCAAAATGCCTGTTTGCCCGTCGATGATGACATCGCGGTAAGTCGCTGTCGGATTGACGACCGAGGGGATGGCGAACATCGCCGCTTCCATCCATTTGATCTCGCTTTTGGCATCGGTCAGGATCGACGGCTCAAGCACCGAAAGGTTGATATCCGCTTCGGCCAATTTGGCGCAAAACCCCTCGAAATCCCAGATCGGCGCAAGCAGACGCAGGTCGGGATGGGCCGGGTCAAGATGCTTGAAGGCCGGGAAATCGCCCATGATACGGATTTCCACCTTGCCGGGCCGGGCGGCCAATACGTCGGCAAGGGCAGGTTCCAGCATGTCCGAGAAGACGGCCTTATGTGCCTTGGTGCCCGAGCCATAAAAGATGACCAACTTTTCGCCTTTTGCCGCTGCCCGTGTACCATGGTGCGCGACCGCCGCCATATGCGCCCGGCCAAGCGCATTACGGTGCGTAAATGCTTTGCCCGCGCGCACGACGCCTTGCATCGCGCCGCGGATGGTGGGGGTTGAAGCGATGCCGTAGGAACACAGGCTCATCGCATGGCGAAACAGGGGCACACCACATGCAATGGCGGCGTGATCGCGGCGGGATATCTGGCCACCATAGCTGGCCAGTGGCGGCGGAAATACCCCGGCATCGAAAATCAGATCGTCAATTTCGTAGAATGTCGCCAGCCCTTGTCGCGCGGCGTCGGCGATGATGTCGATGATCGGCAAAAACGCGGCCACCCGCATGAAGATGACGGCGTCATATTGATCCAGCCGCGCGCGTAGCAGATCGAGGTCGAGACCCTGCAGATAGAGATCGGCCTTGTAACCGGCCGCACGCAGCTGATCGATTTTCTGATCGGCGCGGTAGAACTTGCATTGATAAATGTCGTCATTGGCCAAGATCGCCACCCGCCGTATCGGCGCGCTGCGGTCCGGCGCTGTGAAGGGCGGCGTGTAGAGCGCCAATGCCTCGGCCAGCATCGCCTGCAATTCGGTGACAGGGAGTTTCTCGATCCAAGCGGATAGGTCCGACCAGATCGTGTTGAATATGGCTCCGCCCAGATCCCTTCTGCGGCGGCGCAGGGCCACATCGCCGAACACAGTTTCTGGGAGGTCGCGACAAACCTCGAGTGCTTCGGAAAGGCGATTTTGAACCACCAGTCGTTCAGCCAATGTGATCTGGTTTGCGCCGGCATCGAACCCCGTCGGCACCGCGCGCCGCAGCTGGGTTTCGGTCGCAAGGCGATTTTGCCCGTGGATCAGATCGGCCAGATCGAGGCTGGCCCGCGCATCGCCCGGCGCGTGGGCCAGCACCCGCGACAAAAGCCACTCGGCGCTTGCCGCATCGCCTTGATGTCGTTTGTGGCGGGCAAGATCGTTGAAAAATCCGTCCATTCCCGGCGCGGCCATGTCGAACACCGCTGCACCTGGCATCGGCACTGCTGCAAGATGTGATAACACCTCTGGCATGGTGGCATCCGGGTTCAAATCGGCAGAGGCCGTGATGAAATCAGGTAAAGCTTCGATCACCGCGGGCACCAGATCGACACCGATGCGCATTTTGAACCACGCGCCCGGGTTAGCATGCGCCCCTGCCCGCAACCCCACCCGCGCCCAATGCAAGCGCAACGCCACATCGTCGATATCAGGCGGCAATGTGACCTTCGCCAAGGCGCAGGCATCGCGGTAGAATGCATGATCAAGCTCATGCTCGGGGTGTGGTGCTACTCCATTGGCAATGCCGTGATCACAAAAATGTGCGATGGCACCAAGCCGGTCATGCATCGCCGGAGGGTGGCCCGCAAGCGTCGCTGCGACCACATAATATTCATGATCGAAAATCTGCGAAAGCACAGCACCGTTCAACCCTTTGCTGGTCCACAGATCACCCTCATGCAGCAAGATCTCGGATGGGCAGAAGCCGGATTTCTTGAGTTGCGCCAGCGCTTGGCGCGCGTTTAACCCTTCGGGCAGATCGACCTTGTGGGTCAGACGCACAAAGGATCGGCTCCAGTGGTCGGGTCTGGCATCACGCCCTTCGGCATGACCGTATTCCAGATAATGAAAAACCGCCTCCCCTGGGCTGGCGATCACATCGGCGACATCGGGATTACGCGCCAGATAGGCCCCAACGCTGAAATCCTCAGCCAGCAGCGCCGCGTTTTCATGGCGCTTAAGAACTGAGGCCACAGGCCGCCGCCGGATCGCATTGCGATACCAGACCTGCCATTCAAAGGCGGCATCCCCCCGCCCGGCGAGCTTGGCGATGCGGCCGCCCAAACGGCGCAAGACCCTTGTGGTACCCATATCAATCATCTTGCACGAAAGCCTGATTTAATCATCTTAAGTTTGCACTTAGCGCGACTTAGGCATGGTGTCACCCGTTCACGAATGGGTAGCGCCGCTTGCGCCTTGACCTGACGCTGCCTAGAACCTCCGACAAGGAGGCCCGGATGCTGATTGATCGCCCTTACAAACCTGTTGTGTTATGCATCCTCGATGGCTGGGGCATCGGCCCAAGCGCGCAGGGCAATGCACCCTTGCTGGCCAACACGCCCCATTTCGACAGGCTGATGGCCGATCGCCCCCATGCGACGCTGATTACCCATGGCCGTGCGGTGGGCCTGCCCGAAGGGCAGATGGGCAATTCCGAGGTGGGCCATACGACCATCGGGGCGGGCCGGGTGGTGCCGATGGATCTGGTTCGCATCGACGAGGCGGTGGAAACAGGTCACCTTGCATCCGAAGCTGCGCTGAGCGATTTCATCGCGGCGCTGCGCCAAAGCGGCGGGGCGGCGCATCTGTTCGGCCTTGCCTCGACCGGCGGGGTGCATTCGCAGCATCGCCATATGATGGCCGCCGCCGCCGTTATCGCAGCAGCCGGGGTCAGGGTGCATATCCACGCCATCACCGATGGGCGCGATGTCGCGCCGCGCTCGGCCTTGGACTATCTGGATGAAATGACCGCCGCGCTACCCGATGGGGCGGGCTTTGCCACGGTGATCGGGCGCTATTTCGCGATGGACCGCGACAATCGCTGGGACAGGGTCGCGCGCGCGCAGGCCGCGATGATGCATGCCAAGGGCAACTTTACCGCCATGACAGCCGCGCAAGCGGTGCAGATGGCCTATGACCGGGACGAGAATGATGAATTCATCCAGCCTACGATCTTGGACGATTTCGCGGGCATGCGCGATGGCGATGGCGTCTTTTGCCTGAATTTCCGCGCCGACCGCGCGCGCGAGATCCTCTCGGCTTTGGCCGATCCAGATTTCGACGCCTTCGACACCGGCCCACGGCCGAAACTGGCCGCCGCCTTGGGCATGGTGGATTACTCGGCTGCGCATGATCGCTACATGACGGCGGTCTATCCCAAGCAAGAGATCCGCAATACGCTGGCCGAATGGGTCGCGGCCCATGGCCTGCGCCAGTTCCATATCGCCGAGACCGAGAAATACCCCCATGTCACCTTCTTCCTGAACGGCGGCAAGGAACAGCCGGTCGTCGGCGAGGATCGCTACATGGCACAATCGCCCAAGGTGGCGACCTATGATCTGCAACCCGAGATGTCGGCACCAGAGGTAACCGATCACCTCGTCGCGGCGATCGGAGCGGGGTATGATCTGATCGTGGTGAATTTCGCTAATCCCGACATGGTGGGCCATACCGGCGATCTGGATGCCGCGATGGCCGCATGTGCCGCGGTTGATGCGGGCCTTGGCCGGGCGATCGAAGCGGTTGCGGCGGCGGGCGGGGCGATGATCGTGACCGCCGATCATGGCAATTGCGAAACCATGATCGACCCGGTGACAGGCGGCCCGCACACCGCCCATACCACCAACCTTGTGCCGGTCATCTTGTTCGGCGGCCCGGCGGGGGCACGTCTGACTGACGGAAGCCTTGCCGATCTGGCCCCCAGCCTTTTGGCGCTCATGGGGCTTGCCCAACCACCCGAGATGACAGGGACATCATTGATCCTATGAACTTGCGCGCCATCACCTTGGCCTTTGTGTTGTTGGCCAGCCCAGTACGGGCAGAATTCGACGCCGGCCAAACCGCCGCGCAAGCGGCAGAGATGCTGGAGCAAGCGGGCTTTGCGCTCCTCGAGGCGCAAGGGGCGCGCGACCGGGTCGAAGCGTTGACCCAAACCGTGCGCGCCTATGAGGAAGGGCTTTTGGCGCTGCGCGAGGGGATCAGGCAGGCCGCGCTGCGCGAACGCACGATCTTGATGGCCTTCGATGCCGAACGTGACCGGCTCTCGCGCCTGCTTGGGGTGCTGCAAAGCATCGAGGCCGCACCCGCGCCCGTGGTGCTGATGCATCCCGAAGGGCCGCTTGGCACCGCCCGCGCGGGCATGATCCTGTCCGAGGTGACACCTGCCGTGGCAAGCCAAGCCCGCGCACTACGCGCCCAACTCGAAGAATTGGCCGCGCTGCGCGCTGTGCAAGACATGGCTTTGCGGGATTTGAGCGATGCGCTGGAACGCGCCCAAGACGCGCGCACACAACTGAGCCAAGCCATCGCCGAGCGCCGCATGCTGCCCGAGAATTTTCTCAGCGATGATGTCGCCATGACCCAGCTGGTCGACAGTGTCGACTCGCTCGATACCTTGTCGGCCCTGCTGGCCCAATCACCACCTGCCGCGTCCCCGGAACTGCCCGATTTCATTACGGCCCGCGGGGCTTTGCCTTTGCCGGTTCTTGGCACGCAGCTTCGTGCCTTTGGCGAAGCTGACGCCGCAGGTGTCGCGCGCCCCGGCTTGGTTTATGCGACGCGCGCAGGCGCATTGGTCACGGCGCCATGGTCTGCATCTGTGCGTTATGCCGGGCCGCTCTTGGATTACGGAAATGTCATTATCCTTGAACCGGAAGCGGGCTATTTGCTTGTGCTGGCCGGTCTCGATACCGTTTATGTAAACACCGGGGTGGTCATCCCGGCGGCTGGTCCTTTGGGTCTTATGCCCGGGGGCGCAGAGAGCGACACCGAAGAATTGATCGTCGCGACCCTGCAAGGGAGTGGCGCTGCCCTCTCGGAAACGCTTTATATGGAATTGCGCGAGAACGGTGTGCCCGTCGATCCGGCGGAATGGTTCATCGGGGGCGGGCGGAACTGAGACGAAGGATGGATGCCATGAATAAGCTGATCATCGCCGCAGTATGTGGCATCACAGGCGGGGTCGTGCTGAGCACACAGGTCGCCGGTCCGCTGATCGCGCAAGAGGACCGCGCCAATGCTTCGGTCTATGAGCAGCTCGACCTGTTCGGCGATATCTTTGAACGCATCCGCGCCAATTATGTCGAAGATGTCGACGAGGCAGCCCTGATCGAGGCTGCGATCAATGGCATGCTCACCTCGCTCGATCCGCATTCCAGCTATCTGCCGCCCAATGACTTCAGCGATATGCAGGTCCAGACACGGGGCGAGTTCGGCGGTCTCGGGATCGAGGTGACGCAAGAAGACGGCTTTGTGCGCGTCATCACCCCCATGGATGACACCCCCGCAATGGAAGCCGGTGTCGAGGCCGGTGATTTCATCACCCATGTCGATGGCGAGGCGCTGTTGGGCCTGACCTTGGAGCAAGCCGTCGATTTGATGCGCGGGCCGGTCGGCTCGGAAATCACCATCACCGTTGTGCGCGAAGGCCGCGACCAGCCCTTTGACATCACCATCGTGCGTGATCGTATCCGCCTAACCGCCGTGCGTGCGCGGCTTGAAGGCAATACCGCCATCCTGCGCGTGTCGACCTTCAACGATCAGACCTATCCCAATCTCGAAGAAGGTCTGCGTGGCTTGATCAGCGAAATCGGCGGGCTTGAGAATTTGAACGGCGTCGTGCTTGACCTGCGCAACAACCCCGGCGGGCTGCTGAGCCAAGCGATCCGTGTTTCGGATGCCTTCCTTGAACAAGGCGAGATCGTCTCGACCCGTGGGCGCCGCCCCGAAGATGGTGAGCGCTACAATGCAACGCCCGGCGATCTGATCACCGGCTTGCCGATGGTCGTGCTGGTCAATGGCGGCTCTGCCTCTGCCTCGGAAATCGTGGCGGGCGCGCTGCAAGATCACCGCCGCGCCGTGGTCGTCGGCACCAACAGCTTTGGCAAGGGATCGGTGCAGTCGATCATGCCGCTTGCGGGCAATGGCGCGATGCGGCTGACCACCTCGCTGTATTACACGCCTTCGGGCCGCTCGATCCAAGCCTTGGGCATCGCCCCCGATATCTTGGTCGAACAGCGCCCCGCTGTCGAAACCACCGAGGATGAGGAAGAGGCGCAAAGCAACCGCAACGAGGCAAGCCTGCGCGGTGCGATCGAGAATTCCTCGCTCTCCGAGGATGAGTTGCGCCAACTCGAGGAGGAACAGGCCATCGCCGAGGCGACAGCCCGCCTGCGCAACGAGGATTACCAACTGGCCTATGCCATCGACATCCTGACCGGCCTCAACGCGCTCGGCCCACGGGGCAACTGACCCCGTGAGCCCCGAGGAAATCGCGCGCCTGCCCTATCGCCCTTGCGTCGGCGTGGTGTTGACCCATGCCGATGGCCGTATCTTTGCCGGTCAACGCGCCGATATGGACAGCCCCGCTTGGCAAATGCCACAGGGCGGTATCGACGCGGGCGAAACGCCGCTGGAGGCCGCCTATCGCGAATTGCAGGAAGAAACGGGCGTGGGCCGCGATGCCGTTCGGCTGGTCGCGGAGACAGCCGATTGGCACCACTACGACCTGCCGATCGACGTCGTGCCGACCCGATGGAAAGGCAAATATCGCGGGCAGGCGCAGAAATGGGTGCAATTCACCCTGACCGCGCCAGATAGCACCATCGACCTGACCCACAAGGATGTGGAATTTTCCGACTGGCGCTGGATGACGGGGTCGGAATTGCTGGGGCTGATCGTGCCGTTCAAGCGCCCGATCTATCAGGCGGTGCTGGCAGAGTTCGGGGTGGCGTGACAGGGCTACCGTTGCGCAAGGTCAAGGCGGGCTGAGCGGCGCTGCCTATCATTCCTTTCAGATCGTCCGATCCCTTCCAAGCGGATTGGAAAGCTGAAAGGTCATGCCATGAAAATGCTTGCCGCCCTGATATTTTTGACATTGTCCGCCTGTGCCGCGCAGCCGCCCACGCGATACCCGATTTCGGGCCATCCCTGCGCGCCGGGTGACCCGGTGCATGACCTGCGGGCATGGACGATTCCACCGGTGTAACGCGCGATAGTTTGCACCCTCCCAAAAAGAACAAAAGGTGAATATACTGGGCGGTATGGGATTCGCCGAACTGTCCATCACCTCCAACTTCACCTTCCTCACCGGCGGTTCGCACCCCGAGGAATATGCAAGGCGTGCAGCCCTGCTGGGCCTGTCCGCCATTGCCATCGCCGATGTGAATTCGGTCTCAGGGGTGGTGCGGGCATGGACGGAGCTGAAGAAAATCGCGCAGGAGATCGGGGATAACAAGGCCGCGCGCGCCGATCCCATCGGCCCGCCCAAGCCCGCGCATCTGCCTGCGCCCCCGCGTGCGCCCATCGACCATCTGCCGCGCCTGATGCCCGCCGCTTGTTTGGTGCTGACCGGTGGGCTGACCCTGACCGCGGCGCCGCGTGACAGGCTGGGCTGGGGAAACCTGTGCCGTATCCTGTCGGCTGGGCGGCGGCGGGCGAAAAAGGGCGCATGCGAGCTGACCGCTGAAGATGTGCTGGAATTTGCCGATGGTTTGGCGCTGTTGCTGCACGCCCCCGACCAGCCCAGCGCCGAATGGCGGCGCGACGCCGCGCGGCTTGTCGCGGCGCGAAAGCCCCAGATGCATCTGTTGATGGCGCCGGCCTATGACGGGCAGGATGCCGCCCGTTTCGCCGCCGCGCGCAGGCTGGCGCAATCGCTTGACCTGTTGCCCGTCGCCTCGGCCCGACCGATCATGCATCACGGGGGCCGACGGCGGCTGACCGATATCCTGACCTGTATCCGGCAAGGCGTGCGGGTCGAGGATCTGGGCACCGCCGCCCTTGCCAATGCCGAACAGCGCCTGCGCGGCGAAGATGAGATGCGGCGCATCTTTCGCGACCATGCCGATGCCGTGGACCGCGCGGGCGCGATCGCGGCGGGGCTGCAATTCGACATCGGCAGTTTGCGCTACGAATACCCATCCGAGATCGCGCAGGGCGAAACCGCCGCCGACCGGCTCAAGCGGCTGGCACAAGCAGGGCTGGAATGGCGCTATCCGCAAGGCATCCCCGAACGGGCGCAAACCCAACTGGCCCATGAGCTGCGCCTGATCGGCAAGCTGGGGTATGAGCCCTATTTCCTGACCGTCCATGATATCGTGGCCTTTGCCCGATCACGCGGCATCTTGTGCCAAGGGCGCGGATCGGCGGCCAATTCCATCACCTGCTATGCGCTGGGGGTGACATCTGTCTCGCCCGAGATCGGAACGATGGTGTTCGAGCGTTTCGTGTCCGAGGCGCGCGGCGAGCCGCCCGATATCGATGTCGATTTCGAACATGAGCGCCGCGAAGAGGTGATCCAGCACATCTACAACCGCTATGGCCGCCACCGTGCGGGGCTATGCGCCACCGTGATCCATTATCGCGGCAAGCGCGCCGTGCGCGAAGTAGGGCGTGCCATGGGCCTGTCCGAGGATGTGCTATCCGCGCTGTCCTCGCAAATCTGGGGGTCATGGTCCAAGACCGGCCCGGAACTGGCCCGCCTGCGGGAGATCGGGCTCGACCCCGAAAGCCCGCGCCTGAAGCAGACCATGGCGCTGATCGAGGAAATCATTGGTTTTCCCCGCCACCTTTCCCAACATGTCGGCGGTTTCATCATCACCGAAGGGCGGCTGGACGAGCTGGTGCCGATCGAGAACGCCAGCATGGAGGATCGCACCGTCATCGCATGGGATAAGGATGATATCGACAGCTTGGGCATCCTCAAGGTCGATATCCTCGCCCTTGGGATGCTTTCTTGTATAAGAAAAGCCTTCGGCCTTTTGCGCCAGCATCATCAGGTCGATTACACGCTGGCTACGCTGCCCCCCGAAGACCCGGCGGTCTATGACATGCTGTGCAAATCCGACACGCTGGGCGTCTTTCAGGTCGAAAGCCGCGCGCAGATGAATTTCCTGCCGCGCATGCGACCGCGATGTTTCTACGATCTGGTGATCCAGGTCGCGATTATTCGACCCGGGCCGATACAGGGCGACATGGTCCACCCCTTCATCAGGCGGCGGAACGGCGAAGAGGCGGTCAGCTTTCCCTCCGACGATCTGGGCCGCGTCTTGGGCAAGACGCTGGGCGTGCCGTTGTTCCAAGAACAGGCGATGCAGATCGCCATCACCGGTGCGGGCTTTACGCCTGAGGAGGCCGACGGGCTGCGCCGGGCGCTGGCCACCTTCAAGAAACACGGGAGCGTGACGGAATTCCGCACCCGCTTCCTGCGCGGGATGCGCGCCAATGGCTATGATGATGATTTCGCCGAACGCTGCTTTTCCCAGATCGAGGGTTTTGGCAGCTACGGCTTTCCCGAAAGCCATGCGGCCAGCTTCGCGCTTTTGGTCTATGCATCCAGCTGGCTCAAGCGCCACCACCCCGGCATCTTTGCCTGCGCGCTTTTGAATTCCCAGCCGATGGGGTTCTACGCCCCTGCTCAGATCGTGCGCGACGCCCGCGAACATGGGGTCGAGATCCGGCCCGTCTGCATCAACCACTCGCATTGGGACCATGTGATGGAACGCACCGAACGTGGCGATCTGGCGCTCAGGCTGGGCTTTCGCCAGATCAAGGCGATGCGCGAGGACGAGGCCGATTGGCTGATGGCCGCGCGCGGCAATGGCTACACCACGCTTGAGGATGTCTGGCGGCGTGCCGGTCTGGCGGCGCGCAGCCTGACCATTCTGGCCGAGGCCGATGCCTTTGCGTCGCTGGGGATTTCGCGGCGCGACGCGCTATGGGCCGCCCGCGCCTTGGTGCCGAAAAAGGAATTGCCGCTGTTTTCCGGCGATCTGGATGGCGAGGGAATCGTGGAACCCTCGGCCCATCTGCCGCAAATGACCGAAGGCGAGGCTGTGGTGGAGGATTACGTCGCCATGCGCCTGACGCTGCGATCCCATCCCGTGGCGCTGATCCGCCACCGCCTCAGCCCGGGGATTGATCGGCGGTTGTTGGCGGCGCATGTCCCCTCCAAGAGACATGAAAGCGCCTTGCAAGGCGCTTAACCCGCTACCCTCGCCGCGGCGAAGGGATTTCGACAGCCCGTCCCGCTCACAACCCGAACTTCACCCGCTTTTCGCCGACCTGGCCCATCACGCGCACCAGTTCTTGGCTGATGCCGGGCTCCGACAATGCATGGCCCGCCGCCTTGATCATATGCAGCCGCCCAGAGGGCCAACCACTGACCAACCGAAAGGCCGACAGCGGCGGGCAGATCATGTCATAGCGGCCCTGCACGATCGTGCCGGGGATTTGCGCGATCCGATGCAGGTCGCGCAAGATCTGGCCATCGACTTCCAGAAAGCCCTTGTTCACGAAGTAATGGTTCTCCAGCCGCGCAAAGGCACGGGCATAATCGGCCGGCCCCTCGCCACCGCCACCATCGCTTTCCATCGAGGCCAGCGCATTCTCCCATGCCGCCCAAGCGCGC
>JAQCLA010000040.1 GCA_027592105.1 Pseudomonadota bacterium
GCCATGACCGGCGAAAGCCGCGGCATGGATCTCGGCCATGCGGGCGGGTGTCATGCGGGCAACATCACCGGCCCGCCGTCGCGGGACGGCGCGGCATCGGCTGCGCGCAGGTAAAGCGGTGCAGGCCGCGGCAGAGCGGGATCGCCCCAGCGCTGCGCTGCGATCCGCGCGATCGCCGCGGCCAAGGGCAGGGCAGGGGGTAGAACATGCAGGCCCGCGATCATGCTTTGCGCCAGCGCCACACCTGACCCGGTGATCGCGCGCTCTGCGACGCACGCGGCCAGATCGCCGGGTGACAGCAAAAGCGGCGCGCTTGCGCCCGTGGCGTCGAAATTCTGCACATAGACCGCATCGCGCCGCGCATCTTCGATCACGCAAAGTGGGCGCGGCAAGCCATAGGCCAGCGCCTCGAGTGTGCCGACACCGACGGCGGGAACGCCAAGGGCAAGGGCCAAGCCGCGCGCGGCGGATACGGAAATGCGGATGCCGGTGAAATTGCCCGGCCCGATCCCCACCCCGATCGCATCGAGATCGGAAAGTGCTGCACCACCCAATGCCAATACCTCGGCTATGAGCGGCATCAGGCGCTCGGCCTGTCCCTTGGCCATCGGCTCATGGGCATGGGCCAAGAGCATGTCGCCCGACAACAAAGCGGCCGCGCAATGCGCGGCCGATGTGTCGAAGGCCATAATAAGGGGCTCAGAGGTCGACATCATACGTTGACGGGGCGCACCTCGAGGACTTCGGGGATGTAGTGGCGCAGCAGGTTCTCGATCCCCATCTTGAGCGTCAGGGTGGATGAGGGGCAGCCCGCGCAGGCACCCTGCATATGCAGGTAGACCACGCCGCGGTCGAAGCCGTGAAAGGTGATATCGCCGCCATCTTGGGCCACGGCAGGGCGCACGCGGGTATCGAGCAGTGATTTGATCTGGATGACGATATCGGCATCCTCGCCGCTATGCTCGGCGTGGCCACCGGTGCCGCCGCCTTCACCCTCCATCACCGGCGCGCCGGATTGGTAATGCTCCATGATCGCACCCAGAAGGGCGGGCTTGATATGCTCCCACGCGGCATCTTCGGCCTTGGTCACGGTCACGAAATCGGTCCCGAAGAACACGCCCGTCACGCCGTCGACCGCAAAGATGCGCGCGGCCAAGGGCGATTTCTCGGCGGCTGCGGCGCTCGGGAAATCCGCGGTTCCCATCTCGAGCACGGTTTGGCCGGGCAGGAATTTCAGCGTGGCCGGATTGGGGGTGGATTCGGTCTGGATGAACATGGGACGCGTTCCTTATCTCTTTGTGCAGATATGCGCGCGGACGCTGGCAGAGTCAAGTTTTGGAACCGTTCTAAACTTTTCGCGCGTCGGCCCGGTCCGTTCTGACATGGGCCCGCGCGCTGGTCGCCGCGACCGCCGGGTCGACATATCCGACCCGGCTTCAGGTGATCTGTTCCAGCTGTTCCTTGCTCAGTTCTACCGGCACGATTGTGATCGGCACGGGCAAAGTGCCCGATTGCCTGATCATCGCGGTTACCAGCGGCCCCGGACCCGATTTGCCCGCACCCGCACCCAAGACCAGCACCCCGATCTCGGACGCTTCGCGAATATGGGCGAGAATCTCCGTCACGGGTTCGCCCTCGCGGATCACGAGCGAGGGGTCCACGCCTTGGCGGTCACGCATCCATTTCGCGAAGACGTTGAAATGCGCCTCGATCCGCTCGCGCGCCTCGGCGCGCATCACCTCGGCCACGCCGATCCAATGGTTGAATTCATCGGGGGGAATCACCGACAAGATTTCGACCCCGCCTTGCGTATTGGCCGCGCGCATGGCGGCAAATCGCATGGCGTTGAGGCATTCGCGGGTGTCATCGAGCACCACGAGGAATTTGCGCATCGGATTTTCCCTGTTTCGGCGGCCCAGCATGACGCGCGGGCGCGGGGCTGTCCACAGGCTTAGGCCGTCACGGTGCCGATCGGCATGCGTGTGCCATCATCGCGCCGTTCAGGCCAAGGTCAAAAGCGCCGCGAGATCCAAGCCTGCATTGCCCATCGCCAATCGCCCTGCCTTGTCGCGCGGCCAATCCTGCGGCGCACGGTCCCAGTAAAGTTCGATCCCATTGCCATCGGGATCACTAAAATAAACCGCTTCCGACACGCCATGATCGGCCGCCCCCTCCAAACGCACACCGGCATCGATCGCGCGGCGCAAAGCGTGCGCCAAAGCGGCGCGATCAGGGTAGAGAAAGGCCGTGTGATAAAGCCCCGTCGCATTGGGCGCCGGGCGTGGGCCGCGCGCGCTGTGCCAGGTGTTCAGCCCAAGGTGGTGGTGATAGCCGTCGAAGGACAAAAACGCCGCTTCTGTGCCGAAATATTGTTGTACTTCAAGGCCGAGTGCCGCTTGGTAAAAGGCGACCGACCGCGCAAGATCGGCGACTTTCAGATGCACATGCCCGATTCTTGCACCGCTGGTTTTCTCGGTTTCGGGGGGCATGGCGCGGCTCCATTTCTTAGGTGATGGGCGCGATCTTATCGCGCAATGGGATGGCGATGTATTCCCCGCCGCTGCACCGATCCTGTGCATTGGGGCAGATCATGCCCGCTGATGTCAGGCTGCGAAAAACCGCTTTTGGCGCATGCAGCGAAAAAACCGGGAGCGTCACAAAAATTTTGCTTGCATCAACAGGGAAACGGCCTCATATGCCCGCCGCAAGACGCCAACGCACGCGCCTCTGTCACGGGTGGTACTCCGGCTAGCCGGCATAACCATCGCAGTTACGTAGCGACGGTAACGTCTCCCTTGGAACTTTGCGGGGCTTTTGCCCCCGGTCTGTCGGAGATGACCATGAACGCTACGAATGCCGATTTCTCGGCCTCTTTTCCTGTCCCGTCCGCACGCCTCGAGGCCTTCATCGGTGCGACCGATTTCGCGCGACCCACGCTGGTGATCGAGATCGACCGCGTCGATACCCAGTACCGTGCGCTAGCCGCAGGGCTGGGGCAGGCTGCGATCCATTACGCGGTCAAGGCAAACCCCGCGCCCGAGATCATCGAGCGCCTTGTCGCGCTGGGCTCCAAGTTCGATGCCGCTTCGCGCGGCGAGATCGAATTGTGCCTGCGCCATGGCGCGCATCCCGATACGATTTCCTATGGCAACACGATCAAGCGCGTGGCCGATATCGCCTATGCGCATCAGGTGGGTATCACGCTGTTTGCAGCAGACGCCGCCGAAGAGATCGAGAAGATCGCCGCCCATGCACCGGGCGCCGAGGTCTATATCCGCCTGCTGGTCGAAGCCTCGGGTGCTGATTGGCCGCTGACGCGCAAATTCGGCACCACCCGCGACACGGCGCTGGCCTTGATGGCACAGGCGCGTGATCTGGGCCTGCGCCCTGTTGGGTTGAGCTTCCATGTCGGTTCGCAAACCCGCGACCCGCTGATGTGGGGCGATACGCTGGCACAGATCGCGGCAGTATGGGACGCGGCAGTGGCGGCAGGGTTCGATCTGGACCTGCTCAACATCGGCGGTGGTTTCCCGGCCTTCTACGGCGAGGCAATCCCCCATCCGACGGCCTATGCCGAGGCCGTGATGGCCCAAGTCACCGCACATTTCCCCGCAGGCATCCGCATCATGGCAGAGCCCGGTCGCGGCATGGTGGCCGAAGCAGGTATGATTGCGGCCGAGGTATTGCTTGTCGCGCGCAAATCCGAGGATGATCTGCATCGCTGGGTCTATCTCGATATCGGCAAGTTCTCGGGTCTGGCCGAAACCATGGACGAGGCGATCCGCTACCAATTCGTCACCCCACATGATGGCGAGGCGACAGGCCCCTGCATCTTGGCCGGGCCGTCGTGCGACAGTGCCGATGTGCTTTACGAAAGGCGCCCCGTCGCGCTGCCCTTGGCCTTGAAATCGGGCGATAAAGTGATCATCCGCAACTGCGGTGCCTATACCTCGTCCTATGCTTCGGTCGGCTTCAACGGCTTTCCGCCGCTTGATGTCATGGTGATCTGAGCGCGCCATGCGCGCCGCCTGTTCCGATCCGTCGCAGGGTGCGGGTGATCTCACGTCTGGCCTTGGCGCGCATGGCGCGCTAAGGCTGACGCGAATAACGGGCAATTGGCCGTAACGTCATGCAAATCTACCTCCCCATTGCCGAAGTCAGCGTGAACGCGTTCTTGCTGCTTGGGCTGGGTGGGATCGTCGGTGTCTTGTCGGGCATGTTCGGCGTGGGTGGCGGGTTCTTGATGACGCCGCTGCTGTTTTTCATCGGCATTCCCCCCGCTGTCGCCGTGGCGACCGAGGCCAATCAGATCGTGGCCTCGTCCTTTTCGGGGGTATTGGCCCATCTCAAGCGCAAGACTGTCGATCTACGCATGGGGACGGTTTTGTTGATCGGCGGCTTGGCCGGCGCGGCGGTGGGGGTGCAGATTTTCGCCGCGCTGACCGCGATCGGTCAGGTCGATCTTTTGGTCAAGCTTTGCTATGTCGTCTTTCTTGGCATCATCGGCGGGCTGATGTTTTTCGAAAGCCTGCGCGCGATCCGGCGCGCGCGCCGCCCTGCGGGCAGCGTGCCGCTGCCGCGCAGGCATCGGGGCTGGATCCACGCGCTACCATTCAAGATGCGGTTTCGGACATCGGGGCTTTATATCTCGGTCATTCCGCCGCTCGTGGTGGGGGTTTTCGTCGGGGTCTTGGCTGCGATCATGGGTGTCGGCGGCGGCTTCATCATGGTGCCGGCGATGATCTACCTGTTGGGGATGCCCACCAAGGTGGTGGTCGGCACCTCGCTGTTCCAGATCATCTTCGTGACCGGCTTTGCCACTTTGATGCATGCCACGACCAATTACACTGTCGATATGGTGCTGGCCGTCTTGCTGCTGGTGGGCGGCGTGATCGGCGCACAGATCGGGGCGGCGATCGGTGTGAAACTTAAGGCCGAACAGCTGCGCATCTTGTTGTCGATCATGGTCTTGCTGGTTTGCGGCAAGCTTGCCTTCGATCTGTTGGTCATGCCCGATGAGCTTTACGTCATCGGATTCGACGGGGCAGGGCATTGATGGTGCGGCTGATTGGGCTCTGCGCGCTGGCCTTGCTGCTGGCGGCGCCCGCGCAGGCCGAGCGCGTCGTGGCGGGCCTGAGCCAAGAGGCGATCGCCATCACCACGAATTTCGCAGGCTCGGAGATCTTGATCTATGGCGCGGTGCAGCGCGCGGCCCCGCCGCCGGGGGCAGAACCGCTTGAGGTGATCGTCACAGTGCAAGGTCCAAGCCAGCCCGTCACTGTGCGCCGCAAGGAGCGGCGCTTTGGGATCTGGGTCAATGCCGATGCCTCGCAGATCGACGAGGCGCCCAGCTTTTACGCCGTGTCGACCACGGCCCCCCTTGCCCAAGCGCTGTCGCAGACCGAAGATCTGCGCCATCGGATCACGCTGAACCAAGCGATCCGCGCGGTGGGGACGGGGCGCGCCGATCAGCCCTTGTTCAATGCGGCCTTGATCCGCATTCGCAGCGATGACGGGGCCTATCAACTGAATGAAGGGGCGGTGCGGTTTCGTGAGCAGACCTTGTTCGACACCGCCGTGCGCCTGCCCGCCAATCTGACCGAGGGCGATTACCTGACGCGGATCATCCTGACGCGTGGCGGCGTGGTGGTCGATCTGCATGAGCAGCTGATCCCGGTGCGCAAGGTCGGGCTGGAGCGGTGGATCTACAACCTCGCCCATGAGCGGCCGCTGATCTACGGGATCTTGTCACTGGTCATCGCGATCGCGGCGGGCTGGATGGCCTCGGCGGTGTTTCGGTATATGCGCGGCTAGGCGGTGGGGCTTTGCCCCGTTGTTTTTGTACGGAGGGGCTTTGCCCCCCGGCTGCGCGCGCGCAGCCGCCCCCCAGAGTATTTGTGAAGCAAAGATGGAGGCTCAGCCCCGTCCTACGAAGGGCATTTTCGTGGCCATGATGGTCTGGAACAGGATATTGGCCGATGGTGGCAGGCTGGCCATGTGATGGACGCTTGTTGCCACATGGGCCAGATCCATCACCTCGGGTGGTGCGTCGCCGCGCGCCATCGCTTGCTGGGCGGCATCGCGCAAGAGATCAGTTTCGGCATTGCCGATATCGATCTGGCCGCAGGCGATATCATAGGGGCGGCCATCGAGCGCGATCTGTTTCGTGAGCCCGGTGATGGCGTGCTTGGTGGCCGTATAGGGGGCCGCGCCCGCGCGTGGCGCATGGGCCGAGACCGAGCCGTTATTGATGATGCGCCCGCCCTGCGGGGATTGGCGGCGCATCAGCCCGAAGGCCGCGCGCGCGCAAATGAACATGCCCGTCAGGTTGACCGCGACGGCATTGTGCCAATCATCAAGCGCGATCTCGTCCAAGGGCGCGGTGGGAGTGAAGATGCCGGCATTGTTGAACAGCACATCGAGCCGCCCTTGATCTGTGGCGAATTGCGTGAAGGCGGCGCTGACGGCCTGCGCATCGGTCACATCGAGTGGCATGATCACCGCGCGTGCGCCGAAAGGGGCCGCGATCTGCGCCAGCTTGTCGTGCCGCCGCGCCGCAAGGCCCACGGTCCAACCTGCAGCGAGCATATGGGTGGCGACGGCGGCACCGATGCCGGCACTGGCGCCTGTGACGATGATGGTTTTGGTCATGTCTCCTCGGGTCCTTCCAAGATCAGGGCCGTGGTGGGGTTGGGCAGATCTTCGATCCCCAATGCCTCTTTCGGGCGGGCCAACGCATAGCGGGTGACCCAGATCAGTTTCTCCTCGGCGCGGGTGATGGCGACATAAGCCAGCCGCTTCCATAGCGCCTGTCCTGCCTCGACCCGGCCTGCTTGGGCTGCGGCGTAAAGATCGGGGGCAAAGACCTGTACCGCGTTCCATTGGCTGCCTTGGGCCTTGTGGATCGTCACCGCCGCGCCATGCAAGAACGCCGCCCCCATGCGCGCGGCATAGGGGATGAAGGGTTCTTCCTCGTCGGGTTTTTCGATCTTGACGATGGAGGCCGCCGAAAAGCGCGGGCTTTCGGCACCCAGCACATGCAGCCGCGAGAAACCGGGGCGCGCGCCGGGGCCGAGATAGATCACCGGCGCGCCCTTGATCAGGCCGCGTGCCTCGAGGTCGATGCGTTTCTTGCGGTGCTTGAGCGGCAATTCGATCCCGTCGCAGATCAAGGGCTCGCCGGGGATGAGTGCATCATCGGGCGCGCCATGTGCGGCGCGAAAGGCGGTGATCAGCCTGATGCGGGTGGCGTTGCGCCAGACCAGCACAGGGCTGCGCGCCATCAGATCGGCATCGACGCGGGCCGCGATCTCGATGCGCGGGTCGCGGGCGGCGGCGTCATGGATCATACGCTCGAATTGCGCAAAGCTAAGGTCGGGGTCGCCCAAGGCATGGGCCAGATCGAGGATCGGGTTGCCCGCCTCTTGGCGGTGGATGCGCGCTAAGTCGAGGCGGTCGGGACCTGTAACCTTATCGAAGACCATCTGGCCCGATTGGTTCACGGGGGCAAGCTGGGCCGGATCGCCGAAAAGCACGAGAAAGGGAAAGATCTCGCGCAGATCGTCGAATTGGCGGTCATCGAGCATGGAGGATTCATCGATCAAGCCGATATCCAGCGGATCTTCGCGCCGCTTCCAGCCAGTGATGAAATCCGACCCGCGCAGACCCGCCGAGGCGAGTGCGGCGGGCACCGATGTCGTGGCCTCATAGACCTGCTTGGCGCGGTCCATGGCGATATCGGTCAAGGCGTCGATCACCGGGCGGTCACCTTGGCCAGCCAGCCATTCCGCCACCTTTTCGTATTCAGGGTCATAGACGGGCGTGTAGAGGATACGATGGATCGTGGTGGCCGGCACACCGCGATTGCGCAAGACGGAGGCCGCCTTGTTGGTGGGCGCCAGCACGGCCGCGGTGCGGCGGTCCTTGCGCCTGCGCCCTTCCCAATCGCCCGAGATGATATCGACGCCCGCCGCTTGCAGTGCGCGCACAAGCTCGGCCAGAAGCAGGGTCTTGCCCGAGCCGGCCTTGCCCACCACGGCCATCACGCGGCCCATGCCATCGGCGGCCGGGGTCAGCGTGTCATTGTCGAGGTCCACGCCGATGCCGCGCAGCGCCGCGGCGATGCTGTCATGGGCTTGGGCCTGATCGTCGGAAAAGGCGATGGATGGGGCAGGGGCGTTCATGGTGGCGAACCTAGCTTGCGCCGTGCCCATGTGCGATAGGCAAACGCCTTTCGCGTCAGTTCTTGTCGCGGTCGAGTGCCATTTCCGACAGGCGCACAGGCTGGCGCGCCTCGGGCATCGCAGCTTCGATCTGGTCGGCGATCCGGGCAAGCTTCAGGGCGGCGCGCCCGGCCAAGGCGCTGTCGCGTTGGGCGATCTCGCCGGCGGTGAGGGTATTGCGCAGGCTGGTATCGGCGGTCAGCAAGCCGTGGATCACCGCCATTGCGCGAATATCGGGGGGAAAGGCGGCCAGCAGGTCTTCGAGCTTCGCCTGATCGCCCGCCGCGCGGGCCAGCGCTTCGAGCACGCGCTCGAACAGCGCGTTGGTGTCATCATCATAGGTCATCCCGGTTCCTAGGGTCGTTTGACCGGGATTCTCCCGCTTGGGGCCTTTATGCGCCGTCGGTTTCACTATGGTGGTGATATGACACCGCGCATGCCCGCGACAAGCCGCCCGGCGGCCCATGCCGGGAAACAATCAATTTTAAACAAATGGTTAATAGCTCATTCGGTGAGGGCTGGGCGCGGCCTTAGGCCCAGCGGGTCGCGAAATCCTGTGGCAAGAGGAGGTTGTGGCGACCCAGATCGGCGACATTGCGTTCGCCGCAAAGCGCCATTGTGGTGTCGAGTTCCTTGTGGATCACCTGCAAGGTTTTCGTGACGCCCGCCTCGCCCATAGCGCCCAGCCCATAGACAAAGGCCCGCCCGATCATCGTGCCTTTTGCACCCAGCGCCAGCGCCTTGAGCACATCTTGGCCCGAGCGGATGCCGCTATCGAGATGCACCTCGATCTTGTCGCCCACCGCATCCATGATCTGGGGCAGCATGCGGATCGACGACAGCGCACCGTCAAGCTGCCGGCCGCCATGGTTCGACACAACGATAGCATCCGCACCCACGGCCAAGGCTTTCTTTGCATCTTCGGGGTCGAGAATACCCTTAAGGATCACGGGGCCATCCCACCAGCTGCGGAACTGCTTGATCCGTTCCCAATCGAGAGAGGGGTCAAAGGCTTCGGCCGTCCAGCTGCCCAGCGATGTGGGGTCGGTCACGCCCTTGGCATGGCCCACGATATTGCCGAAAAACCGCCGCTTGGTCTGCAACATCTCAAGCCCCCATGGCACCTTGGTCGCAAGGTTCAGGATCGAGGCAGGCGTCAGTTTCGGCGGGGCGGACAGCCCGTTTTTCAGATCCTTGTGGCGCTGGCCCATGATCTGCAAATCGACAGTGATGACCAGCGCGGAGCATTTCGCATCCTTGGCGCGGGCGAAAAGCCGCTTCATGAACTCGTCGTCCTTCAGCGTGTAGACTTGGAACCAGAAGGGCGCATTGGTGTGGCTTGCCACATCCTCGATCGAGCAGATCGACATGGTGGAAAGCGTGAAGGGCACGCCGAATTTCTCGGCGGCGCGTGCGGCCTTGATCTCGCCATCGGCCGATTGCATGCCGCAAAGCCCCACGGGGGCAAGCGCCACGGGCATGGCCACATCTTGGCCCACCATTTTGGACGCGGTCGAGCGGCCCGCCATGTCGACGGCAATGCGCTGGCGCAGGCGGATCTCGTCGAAATCCGAGCAGTTGTCGTTGAAGGTCTGCTGCGTCCAGCTGCCCGTTTCGGCATAATCGTAGAACATCTTAGGGACGCGGCGCTTGTAGAGCCGCTTGAGGTCTTCGATTTCAGTGATTACGGGCATGCGGTGGGCTCCCTTCCACGGGGATGATCTGAATTGGTAAGGTTTTGCTACCAATCCCTGCGCGATTGGGCAATGCATCAGTTTCAGCCGTGATGTGCGCCCTTGCGCAGGGACGGGATTTCGGCTTTTCAGTGCCGCCATGAAAACGCCCCGCTACACCGCACTTGTCGAGACTTTGCCGGCTTCCGTTCCCTTTGTCGGGCCAGAGGCGCAGGAGCGCGCGCGTGGTGCGGCTTTTGTGGCGCGGATTGGCGCGAATGAAAGCGTCTTTGGCCCCAGCCCGCGTGCTATTGCGGCGATGCAAGAGGCGGCGGGCGCGGCCTGGATGTATGGCGACCCCGAGCTTTACGATCTGCGCGAAGCGATCGCTTCGCATCACGGGGTGGCGCGCGCCAATGTCGTGGTGGGCGAGGGGATCGACGGGCTTCTGGGCTATCTGGTGCGCCTGCTGATCGCGCCGGGCGATGGGGTCGTGACTTCGGACGGTGCCTATCCAACCTTCAATTACCATGTGACGGGCTTTGGTGGTGTTTTGCACAAGGTGGCCTATGCGGGCGATCATGAAGACCCCGAGGCGCTTTTGGCCAAGGCACGGGCGGTTGATGCGAAACTCATCTATTTCGCCAATCCCGATAACCCGATGGGCAGCTGGCATGATGCGGCAACGGTCCAGCGGATGATCGACGCGCTGCCCGATGGCGCCGTGCTGGCACTGGATGAGGCCTATGCCGACACCGCCCCCCCGGTTGCTATCCCGCCGCTCGATATGACCCATCCGCGCGTGATCCGCCTGCGCACATTCTCCAAGGCCTATGGTCTGGCCGGGCTGCGTTTGGGCTATGGGCTGGCGCATCCCGAATTTGCGGATGCCTTCAACAAGATCCGCCACCATTTCGGTATGGGCCGCGTGGCACAGGCCGCAGCGCTGGCGGCTTTGGGCGATCAGGATCATTTGCGCGCAACAGTCGCGCGGATTGCCGAGGCGCGCGCGGCGATTGCCACCATCGCGCGGGCAAACGGGCTGATGCCCCTGCCATCGGCGACCAATTTCGTAACCATCGATTGTGGGCGCGACGGGGCCTTTGCGCGCGCGGTGCTAGCAGGTCTTGTTGCGCGCGGCATTTTCGTGCGCATGCCTTTTACCCCGCCGCAAGATCGCTGCATCCGCGTTTCGGCGGGCACACCCGCTGATCTGGCAGCTTTCGGTGCGGCCTTGCCCGCCGCGCTGGCCGAGGCGGCCCTCACGGCTTCGTGAATTGCATTCCAGTTACTGGAAGCAGGCACGGCCCACGAAACAGGAGAACCAAACCATGAATCGCACCGTAAAGCTTGGCCTTGTCGCCGCCGCAGTGATTGTCATCGTCGCAGGGGTTGGTGCAGCCCAGATGGATCATTCCCAACATGGTGGCGGACATGCTGGCCACGCCATGGCCGCATCCTCGACCGGCCCGGCCGAGGATGCATTTCGCGCTGTCAATGACGCGATGCACCGCGACATGAACATCGCCTATACCGGCAATGCGGATGCCGATTTCATTCTTGGCATGATCCCCCATCACGAAGGGGCGGTCGCCATGGCCCAAGTGGTGCTGGAACATGGCGACGATCCAGCCGTTCGGGAACTGGCCCAACAGATCATCGACGCGCAAGAGGTCGAGATCGCCTGGATGCGCGATTGGCTGGCGAAAAACGGGTTCTGACCCGCCCTTAGCCCTCGGCGATCACCTGCACGGCTGCGTCCAGCCCGCCTGCGCCATGCGGGATCTGAAGCGCCGCCATCCCGGCTTGAAGCCCCGCCAGAACGCCCATGACCATATGGGCGTTCACATGGCCCATATGGCCGATGCGCAGGAAATCCTCTTTCCGGCCACCCGTGCCTTCGACGCCGCCCAAGGGGATGCCCAGCGTCACGCCCGCGTTGTGCGTCATCCAATCACGCAGGCGCAAACCATTGCCGGGGCCGAAATTGGCTGTCGTCACCGCATGGCTGCGCTTGGTGGGATCGGCGATATTGGCATGGATCGGGCCGCCGGCACCCCATGTATCAAGCGCCGCCCAAACCGCGCGCGCGAGCGTCGCGTGGCGCTGCCAGACATTCTCCAGCCCCTCTTCCTTGATCATGTCGAGCGCTTCGCGCAGCCCGTACAGATGATGGGTCGGTGCCGTGCCGTTGAAGAATTTATAGTATTCATCAGGCGCCATGCGCGGGCGCCAATCCCAATAGGATGTCGCCAAATCGGCCCGGTCACGCGCGCGGTCGGCCTTGTCGTTGAAGAAAACAAAGGCCATGCCGGGCGGTGTCATCAGCCCTTTTTGGCTGCCCGTCACCATCACATCGACGCCCCAATCATCCATGTGGAACGCATCGCAAGCCAGACAGGCGATATTGTCCGAGAACAACAGCGCCGGATGCCCCGCTGCATCGAGTGTTTTGCGCAAGGCCAGAATATCGTTGCGCACGCTGGTCGAGGTGTCGACCTGCACGGCCATCACGGCCTTGATCTTATGGTCCTTGTCGG
Source organism: Pseudomonadota bacterium (assembly GCA_027592105.1). Classification (GTDB taxonomy): domain Bacteria; phylum Pseudomonadota; class Alphaproteobacteria; order Rhodobacterales; family Rhodobacteraceae; genus Roseicyclus. The sequence continues at coordinate 12,436 of JAQCLA010000040.1, forward strand.
CGGCAAGTGCTTCGGCCACGCGGTCCATGTCGATATCGGCGCGTTGGCCGAAATCGATGATCTCACAGTCGATATGCATGGCGGCCGCCATCTCGCCCCAGCCAAGGCAGAAACGCCCGGTGGCAAGGATCAAGATCTTGTCGCCGCGCGAAAGCGTGTTGGCCAGCGCCGCCTCCCAAACCCCGTGACCATTGGCGATATACATCGCGACATGATGGCGGGTGCGCGCCACGGCCTTGAGATCAGGCACAAGGCTATGGGTCAGAACAACCAATTCGCCGGTGTAGATATTCGGCGCGGGGCGATGCATCGCCTGCAGCACGCGGTCGGGCATGACCGAGGGGCCGGGGATGGCAAGGTAGTGGCGGCCATTGGCTAGGCTCATGTTGGAATTCCTTCGACACGGGTGCGCCTGTGGTAGATCGCGCCCTTGGCAGGGTCAATCAGCGGCGATGGCTTGGCGTGGGGCGCGCAGATGATTAGCTGTTGTGCAAAGCAGAGCAGGAGGCAGGGATGCAAGGTGAAGTGACGACGGATCGCATGGTGTTGTGCATCACGGGCGCTGACCGGGAAAAGTTTCTGCATGGGCTGGTCACCCGAGATCTGGGCGCGGCGGATACGGGGTTGGTCTATTCCGCGCTTCTGACGCCGCAGGGGAAATATCTAGCCGATTTCTTCTTGCTCAATCGCGGTGCGGATATCTTGCTCGATGTGAAGGCCGATCTGGCCCAGGGGTTGGCGCAGCGCTTGATGATGTATCGGCTGCGCGCTGATGTGGGCATTGCCGATAGCGGGTTGTCAGTCGTGCGGGGCTTGGGTGATGCGCCCAAGGGGGCATGGGCCGACCCGCGCGATGCCAGCCTTGGCTGGCGCGGCTATGG
>JAQCLA010000041.1 GCA_027592105.1 Pseudomonadota bacterium
GATCTGACCCCCTTTGACCTGTCGCGGTGGCAAGATTTGATGCACCCGCAAGATCGGCCCAGATTCATCCGCGCGTGGGACGATTTGCTGCGCCGTAAAAAAGGGCGTTTCGATCTTGAATTGCGGCTGCGCAACCATGCGGGCGGATGGACATGGTGCGCCTTGCATGGCGGTGTGACCGATGACGACGGCACCGCCGCACCAACCCGTATCTCGGGCGTCTTGCTCGATGTCTCGTCGCAACATGCGCTGGAAACCGAAGTGATCCGCCGTGATGCCGCGATCACCGCCACGGGGGACGGCCTTTGCATCACTGACGAAAAGGGCCTGATCGTCGATGCAAACCCGGCGCTGGCGGGCATGTTGGGCCATGTCACGCCGCGTGATGTGATCGGCACGATCTGGGCATCGCTTTTCGTATCTGAATCGATCACGCATCTTTATGAATTCGGCCTCGACACGCTGCATCAGCGCGGCACATGGCAGGGTGAAGCCGTGATGCAGCGTAAAGATGGCACGGCGCTCGAGGTGGAACTCAGCCTGACAGAAATGCCCGATCAAAGCGTGATCTGGATTTGCCGCGATGTCACGGCGCGCAACGAAACAGCGCGCCAAATGCTGGCCATGCGTGACAATGTCCAACGCGCGCAACGCCAAGAAAGCGTGAACCTGATCGCGGCGGGCTTTACCCATGACCTGACCAATCTGGTTGCCTTGGTCTCGCATCTGTCCGACCCCGCGACACGGGGGCAATTCGACAAGGAATTCGACGTCATCGCGGAAATCCACGCCGCCGCAAGACAGATGGTGGCCTTGCTCGATCCGATCAGACAGCTTGGCCGCCGCCAGGTGCAGCGCTGCGAAATCGATCTGGGTGCCCTGCTGCAGGAGGCCGTGGGTATCTTACGCATTGCGGCGCCGCGCGACCTTCGGATCAAGTCCAAGATCGCCGACCACGGGCTGCGCGTGGTGGCCGACCAGATGCAACTGATGCAGGTGTTGCTCAACTTGGGCCTCAATGCCCGCGAGGCGGTCGGCGATGGGGCGCAGAGCATCACATTGTCGCTGACGCGGGCCGTATCCATTCCCGCGGGTGCGAAACTCGAAACAGGGGTGATCCCTACCGCGCCTTTCGCTCTTTTCGCCATCGCCGACACCGGCCCCGGCATGGATCTGGCGACACGCGCCAAGATATGGGAGCCTTATTTCACCACCAAGACGCTCAGCGGTACGGGCCTCGGCCTTTTCGTGGTCGCCGATATCGTGCGCGGTGCGGGTGGCGGCATTGCCTTGTCGACAGCAGCCGGCGAAGGCACCACCTTCTATATTGCCTGGCCGTTGGACCAAGGGGCTTGAGCCTGTCGCGCATGGCTGTCAATCTTTCGACAGAGCGCATCGCGCTTTCGCCCCTGACCGAAAAGGACGCCCCGTAATGCTCGATACTTCGCCTCGTGACGCGGCCGTGGATTTGGCCCGCGGCCTAGCGGGTGATGATGCGTTTCGTGCCGCCTTGGCCGATTTGATCGCCTTTCCGACCGACGCCAGCGATCCCGATGCGCCGTTGCATGCCTATCTCGCCCATGTGGCCCAAGGTTTTGCCGCCATGGGCTTTGAGATGCAGGGCTATACGTCGGATGGGCATCCGTTCTTGCTGGTCAGCCGCGTCGAAGACAAAAGACGCCCCACCATCCTTGGCTATGCCCATGGTGATACGGTGCCCGGCATGGCCGGGCGTTGGGCCAATGGGCGCGACCCTTGGGTGCTGGATGTCGATGAGGCGCGCGGCCTTTGGTACGGGCGCGGCATTGCCGACAACAAGGGCCAGATGCTCGTCAATATGACCGCGATGCAGGCCGTGATCGCCGCGCGCGGATCGCTTGGCGTCAATGCGCATATCCTGATCGAGATGGGTGAAGAGATCGGCTCACCGGGTTTGCGCAAAGTCTGTGAAAAGCTGAAATCGCGCCTCAAGGCCGATCTGCTGATCGCCTCGGATGGGCCGCGCATCGATGCGATGACGCCGACGCTGTTCTTGGGCGCGCGGGGCGGGGCAAGCTTTCGGCTGATGCTGCGCCGTCGCACAGGCGGGCGGCATTCAGGCAATTTCGGTGGCGCGTTGAAAAACCCCGCGCTGGAATTGGCCCATGCGCTGGCCTGCATCACCGATGCGCAAGGCGCGCTGCAGGTCAAAGGCTGGCTGCCCGCAACCATCCCCGATGCCGCCCGCACCGCTTTGGCCGGGCTGACCCCGGCGGGTGGCGAGGTCGATGCAGATTGGGGGGCCAAGGGCCTGACCCCGGCCGAGCGTATCCATGCGTGGAACAGCGCCGAGATCTTGGCCTTTTCGGCAGGCGACATCGCCCATCCCGTCAATGCCATCCCCGATGTGGCCGAAGCGGTGGTGCAACTGCGCTATGTGCCGGGGATCGCCGATGATGATTTGGGGGCGGCGTTGCGCGCCCATCTCGATGCGCATGGGCATGGCGATGTCACGATTGCAGAACTTGGCCCCCGCTTTCGCGCCTCGGCCACGCCGGTCGATCACGCGTCGGTCGGTTTCGCCGCCGCCTCACTGGCCCGCACCCATGGCGCGCCGCCCGTGGTACTGCCCTCGCTTGGCGGATCACTGCCCAATGATATCTTCACCGAGGTGCTAGGCCTGCCCACGATCTGGGTGCCCCATTCCTATCCGGGCTGTGCGCAGCATGCCCCTGACGAACATCTGCCGGCCGAACTTTTCACACAGGCCGCAGGGCTGATGGCAGGGCTTTACTGGGATCTCGGCACAGCTTCGAAATCGACATTGGGCCTCGGCTGATCCACGTCCGCCCGCCACGCCGACAGTGCCGGGCTGTCCGCGATCGGGTCACGGGCGGGCGGCCTTTCCGCCCTGCCCCGGCCAAGGATGCGCCCGGTGCGACGTGTGACGTGTGGCGCGCGCATATAATGCAGCTCGCGCGCCCCGAAGTAAAAGCTGACCACCGCCCCCAAAAGCCACCACAACGGGTCAGGCACCAAGGACAGCCCCACCATCCGCGCCCCGAACCCCGCAGGATCAACCATCGCGAAGATGAACAGCCCCAAGGTGCCAAGCGCCAACATCGGGCGTGGCAAGCGGTTCAATCCGTTGATGGCCGTATCAAACCAGGTATCGCCGGCATGTTGAAACTCGGCCCTGGCCGTTTCCAGCGTGGCGCGATGGATCGCGGCATCCAACTCGATGGCGCGTGTCGCATTGGGCACAAAGACCTCCGACACACCCTCGGCCGCGGACCCGATCGCCTCGGCTGCGCGTGCAACCCCCATAGCCCGCCCGATCACCTCCATGACGCCACCCTTTCGCGATGTGCCGCCTCGCTCAAATGCCAGCGCGGCGAGATGAATTCTTCGGCCCGCGTGATCCAGCCGCCTTTGCCACCATCACGGCGGCGCGCGAATTTGCGGCTAGACGGGCGGCGGTCGGCCAAGCGGTAGTAGTAATTGCGCCGCGCGATGCCGTATGCATCGACCAGATGATCGGGAGCTTGCGCCATCGCGCCATGGGCCGCGCGCGCCGTCAGCGGCCCGATGCGGCCATCGACCGCCAGATCATGGCCCATATCGCGCAACAGCCGCTGCAAGATTCTCACAGCATTGGCGCCTGCATTGACATACATGTCGAAAACGCTGGGCTGCAGGGCCGCTGGCAAACGCCCGATCCCCGGACGCGCGAAGTAATGTTCAATGAAAATCGCAACCGCCTGCGCGCGCGTCATCAGCTGCACATCGCGGACATCGACATCGCCGTCGCCGTCCAGATCAAGCCCCAAGGCACGCATGGTATGGATGGTCACGCCGAAATTCGTGGGCCCACCCGGATCATCGGGATCATCCACAAATCCCCCTTCACGGGTCACGATATCTTCTGCGATGGCTCGAACCGACAGCATGGGTTCGCCCCTCCATGCTCGGTTGATCATAGGCGCAAATTCGCAGATCACCGTGAAGATCGCGTTAACGTCGGTGCTTCTTCGTTTCTGAAATATCCCGGGGGAACGGCCAAAGGCCGTGGGGGCAGCGCCCCCCCTATTCCGCCGCCTGTGCCGCGGCGGTTTTGCCTGATGCTAAGCCCTGCAAGATCTCCGCGCGCCGCAGCGCGGCTTTCGCGGCATTGGCTTCTTTCACCGGGCCGAAACCGCGGATCGACAAAGGCAATTCTGCCAGCGCGACCAAGGCGTCGCGATCGACAGACGCCGCCTTGGGCAGCCATGCATTCAGATCCGCCTCATATTGTGCGATCAGCGCACGCTCCATCCGCCGCTCGGCTGTATAGCCGAACGGGTTCAAAGGCGTGCCGCGCAATGGCTTGAGCCGCGCCAGCATAGGATAGATGCGCGCGATCCATGCGCCGAATGCGCGCTTCTTGGGCCGACCTGCCCCATCGCGCCCGGGCAACAAGGGCGGCGCGAGGTGATAACTGATCTTGAAATCCCCATCGAACTGCGCCCGCGCCTTGGCCTCTGTCGCCAGATGCAGCCGGGCCACTTCGAATTCATCCTTATAAGACAAAAGCTTATGATAGCCTTTGGCGACAGCTTCGCGCAGCACAGGGTCGGTGACGGCGTCGAGCAGACGCAGATAGCGCCGCGCCAAGCGCGCGTTTTGATAGGCGGTCAAATGCGCTGCGCGATAGGCGATCTTTTCATCCAGTGACTTGGGCTTTTCCACAACCTCCGCCGCGATCAGCCGCGCGGCTGCATCGGGGTTCACGATGGCCCAACGCCCCATATCGAAGGCTGTCGTGTTCGGCGCAACCGCCGCCCCATTGAGCGCGATAGCCTGCATGATCGCCCCATGGCTCAGCGGGATCAGCCCCATCTGCCATGCCGCGCCAAAGACCATCATGTTGGAATAAATACTATCGCCCAACAAAACGCGCGACAGTTCGGTGGCATCGAGAAGGGCCAAGCGATCTTGAAGTTTTGCCTTAAGGGCGATTTCCAAATCAGTCTTGGGTATGGTGAATTCCGTATTTCGCGTGAAGTCGCCCGTGATGATCTCATGGGCGTTGACCACACCGCCCGTCTGGCCCGCGCGCATCAGCCCGAGGCTTTTGGCCCCGCCGCTGACCACCAGATCGCCACCGATCACGGCATGGGCCTCACCCAAGGCAAGGCGGATGGCCGAGATCTCAACTGGTGTTTCCGCGATGCGCAGATGAATCCAGACAGCGCCACCCTTTTGGGCCAGCCCCGCCATTTCGATCATGCCCACGCCCTTGCCGTCGATCTGGGCCGCTTGCGCCATGACCGCGCCGATCGTGACCACGCCCGTGCCGCCAACGCCTGTGACCAGCACGTTATGGGTGCCGTTGATCGCAGGCAAAACCGGATCGGGCAGGCCCGACAGATCGACCTCGGCTGTTGCCTGTTTGCGGATCTTGGCGCCTTCCAGCGTCACGAAGCTGGGGCAAAACCCCTTGAGACAGCTGAAATCCTTGTTGCAGCTTGATTGGTCGATGGCGCGTTTGCGGCCAAGCTCGGTTTCCACCGGCACGATCGAGACGCAGTTCGACTGCACCCCGCAATCGCCACAGCCTTCGCAGACATCCGTATTGATAAAGACGCGCCGATCCGGGTCGGGAAAGCGACCGCGCTTGCGGCGACGGCGTTTTTCCGCCGCGCAGGTCTGCACATAGACGATCGCCGAAACCCCTTCGATTTTTTGAAACCGCTCTTGGACCGCCATTAGATCATCGCGCGGATGCTTTTCGATGCCTGCAGGAAAGGCCGCCCAATCGATCTCTTCTTTTGGGTCATAGACCACGGCCAAATGGCGCACGCCGATTGCCAGAACCTCGGCCACGACGCGGGCAGGATCAAGGCCACCATCATTGCCCTGACCGCCTGTCATGGCCACGGCGTCGTTGAACAGGATCTTATAGGTGATGGTCGTGTTGGCCGCGACCGCCGCACGGATCGCCATGATGCCCGAATGGTTGTAGGTGCCTTCGCCGATATTCTGGAAAATATGGCCGCGCGTCGAAAACGGCGCCTCGCCGATCCAATTGGCGCCCTCGCCGCCCATATGAGTAAAGGCCTCGGTGCCGCGATCCATCCATTTGACCATGAAGTGACAGCCGATGCCCGCACCTGCGCGCGCGCCCTCAGGCACTTTGGTCGAGGTGTTATGCGGGCAACCCGAGCAGAACCACGGGGTGCGCTGCGCCAGATCGGGGGCATTGCCACTGCGCGCGACCGCATCGACATGGGCCAGGCCTGCGCGGATACGGTCGGTGCCGCGCCCCTCTTCAATCAGGATTTTGCCAAGTTTCAGTGCGATATCGACAGGGTCGAGGGCGAAATGCTCGGGAAAAAGCACCTCTCCGCTTGCCCCTTTGCGGTGGCCAAAAACCCGCCGCCCGCGCCGGTCGTCGAAAATCGCTTCCTTGACTTGGCCTTCGATCAGCTTGCGCTTTTCCTCGATCACCACGATCAGGTCCAGCCCCTCGGCCCAATCGGCAAAGCTTTGCATATCAAGCGGCCATGTCTGGCCGATCTTGTAGGTGGTCACACCCAGTTCTTCGGCCGCCGCCGCATCGATGCCCAGTGTCGCAAGGGCGGTCATCAGGTCGAGCCAATTCTTGCCCGCGGCAACAAAGCCGATCTTGGCCCCCGCTTTGCCATGCACGCGCAGATCCATATGATTGGCCCGCGCAAAGGCCACGGCGGCGTCTCGCTTATGGGTGAAAAGACGCTCTTCCTGCGCGATCCAATGATCATCCAAACGGATATTCAGCCCACCCTCGGGCATGGCGAAATCAGGCCAGATAAACTGCATCCGATCAGGGTTGCCGTCGACAACGGCTGTGGCCTCGACCGTGTCTTTCATCGTCTTGAGGCCGACCCAAAGCCCGGCAAAACGGCTCAGCGCAAAACCATATGCACCATAGTCGAGAATTTCTTGCACACCCGCGGGGCTGACCACCGGCATTCCGGCATCGACCATCGCCCAATCGGATTGGTGGCACACGGTGGAGCTTTCGCCCGTGTGATCATCGCCCATGGCCATGATCACGCCTCCATGGCGTGAAGAGCCGGCCATATTGACATGGCGCATCACATCGCCCGCGCGGTCCACCCCCGGCCCCTTGCCATACCATAGGCCAAAGACACCGTCATACTTGCCTTCGCCGTAAAGTTCGGCCCGCTGGCTGCCCCAAAGGGCGGTTGCGGCCAAATCTTCGTTCAATCCGGGTTGGAATAGGATCTCGGCGTCGCTGAGGTGGGATTTCGCGCGCGCCATCTGCATGTCGACCGCACCAAGCGGCGAGCCGCGATAGCCCGTCACAAGCCCCGCGGTGTTCAAACCTGCCGCCAAATCGCGGGCTTTTTGCATCAGCATCAAACGCACCAACGCTTGTGTACCTGTCAGCAATACCTGTGATCTTGACAGATCGAAGCGATCTTCAAGCGATACCTGCTGCACTCCCATGGCGGGCCTCCCGTGACAGCGTAGATCCAAGCCCTTACAACATAGGTAACAAATACTGACCTGTCTATTCAAATTGCCGCATCTGCGGGCAGTGTTATAAAAAACATAAGAAAATCCGGCACCTCCTCTTTGCAAGGGGCGCAGAGAGGCCCAAGATAGCGTGGCGCATAGGAGAGTTGGTATGGACTGGGACAAGTTACGAATTTTTCACGCCGTGGCCGATGCGGGCAGCCTGACGCATGCGGGTGATACGCTGCACCTGTCGCAATCAGCGGTCAGCCGACAGATTCGCGCCTTGGAAGAGGGTTTGAACACCACCTTGTTCCATCGCCATGCGCGGGGCTTGATCCTGACCGAACAGGGCGAGCTGCTGTTCGATGCCACCAAGCATATGTCCAAGAGGCTCGATGCCGCCGCTGCGCGGATTCGCGACAGCGAGGAAGAGGTTTTCGGCGAGTTGCGCGTCACCACGACCATCGGCTTTGGCTCGCTCTGGTTGGCCCCCCGCCTGCCCGCGCTTTATGAGAAATACCCCGATCTCAAGATCGACCTGATGCTTGAAGAGCGCTTGCTTGATCTGCCCATGCGCGAGGCCGATGTCGCCATCCGCATGAAAGAGCCAAGCCAAGCCGATCTGATCCGCAGGCGGCTTTTGACGATCAATATGCGCCTTTACGCCTCGCCGGAGTATCTGGCGGTGCATGGCATGCCCGAGACGACCGATGAGCTTTCAAAGCACCGCATCATCAGTCAAAACGCCACCTCCGCCCAAGTCAGCGCAGGCGCGCTTTTGGTGCGCGAATTGATGGCCTATCCGGTCGGCTCGACCCTGACGGTCAATAATTACTTCGGCGTTTTGCAGGCCGTGATCCATCATCTGGGTATCGGCGTTTTGCCCGATTACCTGACACAGGATTTCCCACAACTCGTGCGCGTCCTGCCCGAGATTCAATCGGCCGAGGTGCCCGTCTTCCTCGCCTATCCGGAGGAATTGCGCCAATCCAAGCGCGTCGAAGTCTTCCGCGATTTCGTGTCGGAGGAGGTCATCGCTTATCGCCGCCGCCGTCGCGAGTAAGAGCCGGACGCCCAAAGCTAAGCCTATCTAGGGATGTGTGCTATGCGCCACAGACATAGCAGCTTTGCGGCGTTGCGGCATGATTTGCCTTGATCGGGGGCAATGTGCTGCCTAATTGAGCAGCAATGGGAATTGGCGCTTGCGCCGTCTCATTACCTCCCTGTTGGACTTTGGCCGAGATTCGTCTCGGCCTTTTTTTTGGTCGATCGCCTGCCTATGCAGGGCCATGACCAAAGCATGGATCGAATCAAACCCTGCGGATTTTGACGATTTCGCCGCGTTGCATGCGCTGATTTCTGCGGCTTTCGCGTTTATGGAGGGGCGGATCGATCCGCCCTCCTCGATCATGGCGATGGGGCCGGATGCGTTGCGCAGCAAAGCGATGGCCGAAGATCTCTTTTTGATACGCGATGCGGGACAGCCTATCGCCTGTCTTTTTGGCCAGCCACGAGGGGCGGTCTATTATCTCGGCAAGCTTGCGGTCGCCCCCGCCCATCGTCGGGCAGGCTTGGCGCGGGCATTGCTGGATCATGCAGGCGATCACGCCCGCAAGCGCGGCCACGCCGTGCTTGAACTGCAAACGCGCGTCGAGTTGGTCGAGAACCACGCGACTTTTGCGCGCTTGGGCTTTCAGCAAACCGATGCGACCGCCCATCCGGGCTATGCACGCCCCACATCGCTGACATTTCAGCGTGCCGTCTAGCCATCGGCCCCTTTCCCCTGCCCGCGCGCTGGCATAAACAGCGGCCAAACGGGGGATACGCGATATGACCGAACCAGCCATCACGCGCGAATTGATCGATGCCCATGGGCTTAAGCCCGATGAATATGCGCGCATCCTCGAGATCATCGGCCGCGAACCGACATTCACCGAGCTTGGTATTTTCTCGGCCATGTGGAACGAACATTGTTCCTATAAATCCTCCAAGAAATGGCTGCGCACCCTGCCCACCTCCGGCCCACAGGTGATTTGTGGACCGGGTGAGAATGCAGGCGTCGTCGATATCGGCGATGGCCAAGCGGTCGTGTTCAAAATGGAAAGCCATAACCACCCCAGCTACATCGAACCCTATCAGGGGGCCGCAACCGGCGTGGGCGGGATCTTGCGCGATGTCTTTACCATGGGCGCACGCCCCATCGCTGCGATGAATGCGCTGAGTTTTGGCGAGAAAGACCACCCCAAGACACGCCAGTTGGTGCATGGCGTGGTCGAGGGCGTGGGCGGCTATGGCAATTGCTTCGGCGTGCCCAATATCGGCGGTGAAGTGCGTTTCCACGCCGCCTATAATGGCAATTGCCTTGTGAACGCTTTCGCGGCGGGCCTTGCGGATGCGGATGCGATTTTTTACTCCGCCGCCTCTGGTGTTGGCATGCCCGTGGTGTACTTGGGCGCGAAGACCGGACGCGATGGCGTCGGTGGGGCAACCATGGCCTCGGCCGAGTTCGACGACACGATCGAGGAAAAGCGTCCCACGGTGCAGGTGGGTGACCCCTTTACCGAGAAACGCCTGCTTGAGGCCTGTTTGGAGCTGATGGCCTCGGGTGCGGTGATTTCCATCCAAGACATGGGGGCCGCTGGCCTGACCTGTTCGGCGGTAGAAATGGGCGACAAGGGCAAGCTTGGCATCAAGCTGGTGCTCGACCATGTGCCCCAGCGCGAAACCGGCATGACCGCCTATGAGATGATGCTGTCGGAAAGCCAAGAGCGGATGCTGATGGTCCTCAAACCCGCAATGGAGGCCGAGGCGCGGGCGATTTTCGCAAAATGGGATCTGGATTTCGCCATCGTCGGTGAAACCATCCCCGAGGATCGCTTTGTCATCGAACATCGCGGCGTGGTCATGGCCGATTTGCCGCTGTCCAAGCTTTCCTCCGAGGCACCGGAATATGACCGCCCTTGGGTGGAGACGCCCCCCGCCCCCGAGATGGAACCCGTGGCCGAGGTCGATGCCATCGACGCGCTCAAGATCTTGATCACCTCGCCGAACTACTGCTCGCGGGCATGGGTCTATGCGCAATATGACCATATGGTCATGGCCGATACAGTGCGCGCGCCGGGCCTTGGTGCCGGTGTGGTGCGGGTGCATGGCACACCAAAGGCCTTGGCTTTCACCTCGGATGTGACGCCCCGCTATGTGAAGGCCAATCCTTTCGAGGGCGGCAAACAGGCCGTGGCCGAAGCCTATCGCAATCTTTGCGCCGTGGGGGCCACGCCCTTGGCCACGACCGACAACCTCAACTTCGGCAATCCCGAAAAGCCCGAGATCATGGGCCAATTCGTGGGCGCAATCAAAGGCATCGGCGCGGCCTGCGCTGCGCTGGATATGCCCATCGTGTCGGGCAATGTCAGCCTTTATAACGAGACCGACGGCCAGGCGATCTTGCCCACGCCGACGATCGGGGCGGTGGGGCTTCTTGAAACGTTGGATGATCTTATCGTCGGTGTGCCGCGTGATGGCCATGTGCTGTTGGTGGTGGGTGAGACCAAGGGCCATTTGGGTCAATCGGCCCTATTGGCCGAGGTGTTCAACCGTGAGGATGGCGATGCGCCGCCTGTCGATCTGCATGCCGAGCGCCTGCACGGCAGCTTCATTCGTGACAACCGCCAGTGGATCGGCGCCTGCTGCGATGTCTCCGATGGCGGGATCGCGCTTGCGGCTTTCGAGATGGCGGTATCTGGCGAGGTGGGCCTGACGCTGGAGGCAAGCGATTGCGCCACGCTCTTTGGCGAGGATCAGGCGCGCTACCTGATCGCGACCAGCTTCGACAAGGCCGAGGCATTGATGGTCGCGGCAGGGCAAGCAGGCGTGCCGATGCTCAGCCTTGGAAAATTCGGCGGCGAGACATTGCGTTTCGGCACCTCCGAGGCGGCCCTGTCGGATCTGGGGGCGATGTGGCGCGACGCCTTCGCCCATCATTTCGGATAAGCAGCGCTTGCGACCCCGCCTGTGCAGGCATAGATTTGAGCCAGAGCAACGAGGATGACCCATGCCGATTACCGCCCGTGAGATCGAGCAACTTCTGCGTGACGCCTTTCCGCAAGGTCAGGTCAAGGTCGAGGGTGATGACGGCGCACATTTCGCAGCGCAAGTCATCGACGAGAGTTTTCGCGGCATGAACCGCGTACAGCAACAACGCGCGGTCTATGCCGCGCTCAAGGGCAAGATGGATGGCAGCCATGGTGAGTTACACGCCCTTGCCTTGACCACAAAAGCCCCGGATTGAAAGGGAATTTCCCAGATGAGCGTCGAAGAAACCATCCGCAAGACAGTGACCGAGAACGATGTCGTGTTGTTCATGAAAGGCACCAAGATGATGCCGCAATGCGGCTTTTCCTCGCGGATCGCGGGCGTGCTGAATTACATGGGCGTTGAGTTCGCCGATGTGAATGTGCTGGCCGATGAACAGATCCGCCAAGGGATCAAGGATTACTCCGATTGGCCCACGATCCCGCAGCTTTACGTCAAGGGTGAGTTCGTCGGCGGCTGCGATATCGTGACCGAGATGACCTTGTCGGGCGAGTTGGACCAGCTTTTCGCAGATCAAGGCATCGGTTTCGACAAGGATGCCGCCGAGAAGATCCGCGAAGCTAACGGGTAATTCGGGTCTCGTCCGCCCTGCGGGCGACCTGCTGCGAGGCCTTGCCCCGTGACACAGCGTCGGGGGGCTTTGTCCCCCGGAACCCCCCAGAGTATTTGTGAAGCAAAGATGGGCCGAGCCGTAGTGGCTTAGCCCTTTTTCTTTGTCTCGCCTGCGCGCACATGCTTGGCCAAGCGCGAGGGGATGGATTTTTTACGGTTCTTGTAAGGGTTCTGATCCGATTGGCTGCGCATATAGAGCCGGATCGGCGTGCCGGGCATGTCGAAATCCTGCCGCAACCCGTTGACCAGATAGCGTGAATAGCTTTCGGGCAGCTTGTCGGGATGCGAGCACATGACCACGAAGCCCGGCGGGCGGGTCTTGGCCTGTGTCATGTAGCGCAGCCGGATGCGGCGCCCGCCCGGTGCGGGTGGCGGATGGGCCTCGGTCATGGCCATGAGCCAGCGATTGAGTTGCGCGGTCGTCACGCGGCGGTTCCACACCTCATGCGCCTTGAGAATTGCGGCATGCAGTCGATCGAGCCCCTTGCCCGTTACCGCCGAGACCGTGACCAAAGGCGTGCCCTTGAGCTGGGGCAGCATGGTTTCCAAGCCGTTTTTCAGATGTTTGAGCTTGTCTTGCTTTTCATCCTCGAGATCCCATTTATTGACCGCGATGACCACGGCGCGCCCCTCGCGTTCGGCCAGATCGGCGATGCGGAGGTCTTGGCTCTCGAAGGGGATGGCGGCATCGAGCAGCACGACCACCACTTCGGCGAATTTCACCGCGCGCAGACCATCGGAGACCGAGAGTTTCTCAAGCTTTTCTTGGACCTTGGCCTTTTTGCGCATGCCGGCGGTGTCAAAGATGCGCATGGGCGTGCCATCCCATGTGACGGGCACGGCGATGGCATCGCGGGTGATCCCCGCCTCGGGCCCGGTGAGCAGCCGCTCTTGGCCGAGGATACGGTTGATCAAGGTGGATTTGCCCGCATTGGGCCGCCCCACAACGGCGATCTGCAGCGGCCTTGCGGCGGTGATGCGGCGTTCTTGGTCGGGGTTGTCGCCATCGGGGTCGATATCGATGTCGGTTTCGGCCTCTTCGATCTCGGCCAAGCGTTCAGCG
>JAQCLA010000042.1 GCA_027592105.1 Pseudomonadota bacterium
AAGTCAGAGAAATCGAAAGTCACATTGTACATAAGGTTTACTCCGCGCAGGTTAACGGAGTTCAACCATCCGACAGGCTCGTTAATAACTTGTTTACGAGACAAGCTGGCTTGCGCGATCGGATGAATTTTTCGAACCGAGGCGCAGCAGGTCTGCGCGGTGGCTCGCGCGCGTCGCACATCACCGCGCCGGGTGGTTGCATCAAATCAAGGATGCCTTGACCGCGATTGACACCGCATGGCTGCCATTGCGCGCCTTCAGCTTGATCCGCGCGATTTTCAGCCTTTGTTTGACCGCAGTCTCTGAGATGCCCAGTTCGCGCGCGATTTCTTTCAACAACAGGCCATCACGCACAAGGCCAAGGGCTTCACGCTCGGCCGCCGTCAACTGGACCAACGGCTTGCTGTTGTTATGTCGCCAGTCCATGACATCACAAAGGGCCGCCACCTCTTCATCGTGAAATTCACGATCCGGCCGGGCAAAGCTGCCGAAGCTGCGAGAGGCGCCATCAGCATCTTGGCAAGAAATGCTCAATCCATGTCTTAAACCGTGATGGGCTGCGCGCGCCAACACGCCAGAGCTGTCGGCCAATGTCAGTTCGCTCCAACGCACCGCGCCAACATTGCGATAGACCCATCGCATGACCGGGTCTTCGATCATCAAGCCGTCGCGCGTATACTCCGCGACCCAAGCTTCGGGAAACTTGTTATACTCGGCTTGCGGAAAACCAAAGCCAACCCGGATCGCCATGAAGTACCCTGCCGTCGCAGCCGCCAAAACCTCCTGCTCCCGCACTGTGTGACCCAAATCCCGCTTCGTCCTTTTGGAAGATGACGCTTTGCCAACGCTTGCTACTTTATGGCACGATCGCATCAAATCAAACATCTCCCGCTTTCGCCACAAATGGGCGCATGGAGGCGTAACACGATGACCACGGATTTTGGCAGTCTGCTGCAAGAGCTTACCAAGGCCTATCCAACGGGCTTTGCCATCGCCCTGCATATCCGATTCACTTCGCCACGGTTCTTGCTGCAGACCTATGATCAACGATGGATCGAAACCTACAGCCGCGACGGCATGGTGATGCATGACCCCACTGTGCGTTGGGGCTTGCGGCAGACGGGGACGATCCGCTGGGAAGACTTGCCCGATACCGATGAAGCTGGGCAAAGCGTCCTCAACGCTGCGCGCGATCACGGGCTAAGCTTTGGGTTCACCGTCGCGTGGTGCGATCACGACTCGCGCAGCGTCGCGAGCTTCGTCAGACCCGACCGCCCCGCAACCGATGCAGAGATGCGCTTAGCCAGCGACCAAGTCATGCGGTTGCACGCGCTGACCATCGACAGCCAAGCCCTCGGCCCCGCGGATCGCGCGGCGGTGGAGCGCCTTTCCATCAGGCTGACGCTTCCCTGATCTTTCTGATCACGATATCGGCGCGATATCGCCCTGCGCGCGGCGGGCGTGGAAATCGGCCTCGAAGGCGACAAAGCGATCCTCAGCGATGGCGGCGCGCATGCCATCCATGAGTTTCTGATAATAGTGTAAATTGTGCCAAGTCAGCAGCATGCCCGAGATCATCTCGCCCGCGCGGAAGACGTGGTGGAGATAGGCCCGGCTATAGCCGCGACAGGCCGGGCATGTGCAATCCTCGTCCAAGGGGCGCGGATCATCGGCGTGGCGGGCATTCTTGATATTGATCTGACCCATGCGCGTCCAAGCCTGCCCCGTACGCCCTGAGCGCGATGGCAGGACGCAATCCATCATGTCGATGCCGCGCGCCACGGCCCCCACGATATCGTCGGGCTTGCCCACCCCCATCAGGTAACGCGGCTTGTCGGCGGGCAGCATATCGGGGGCGTAATCGAGAACGCCGAACATCGCCTCCTGCCCCTCACCCACGGCCAAGCCGCCCACGGCATAACCATCAAAACCGATATCCCTGAGCGCCTCGGCCGATTGCGCGCGCAGATCGCGTTCCAACCCACCTTGCTGAATCCCGAAAAGCGCATGTCCCGGCCTATCGCCAAAGGCCTCCTTGGAGCGTGCCGCCCATCGCATCGACAACTGCATGCTTTCGGCAATGCGCGCGCGATCGGCGGGCAATGCGGGGCATTCATCGAAACACATCACGATGTCCGAGCCCAAAAGCTTTTGTATCTCCATCGACCGCTCGGGGCTGAGCATATGTTTCGAGCCGTCGATGTGACTGCGAAACTCAACTCCATCCTCGGTCAGCTTGCGCAGCTCCGCCAAGCTCATCACCTGAAACCCGCCCGAGTCGGTCAAAATAGGCTTGTCCCAATTCATGAAGCGATGCAGCCCGCCCAGCCGCGCGATCCGCTCGGCGGTGGGGCGCAGCATCAGGTGATAGGTGTTGCCAAGCAGAATATCGGCACCGGTCGCCGCCACGCTTTCAGGCAGCATCGCCTTGACGGTCGCGGCCGTGCCCACGGGCATGAAGGCAGGTGTGCGGATGGCGCCGCGCGGCGTGTCGATCACGCCCAAGCGCGCCTTGCCCGATGTGGCATCGACCCGAAATGTGACCCTTGCGGTCATGGTTGCCCTACCCCCTGTCGAAAAGCGCCCCGTCATACCGCAATTGGCCCGCGATGAAAGGGGGTCAAAGGCGCGAAAACGCCTCGGCCTGACGCGCGGTCCAATGCACGCGCAGGACGGTTTCATCCTCGCCCACGACCTCCCCGGTAACGACACCTTGGCCATAAAGCCAGGCGCGGCGTCGACCATCATCATGGGGCAAGCTGACGTCGGCCAACATGCGCGGGGGGGACAGTGTCTGTGCGATTGCGGTCAACATGGGCGAAAGGCCCGCCCCCGTCAGCGCAGAGACCGCGAAAACCGCCCCGCGCCGGTTGGCCATCGCACTGACCGCGTTGGCCTGTTCATCTGGCAGGCGGTCGATCTTGTTCCAAACCTCGATCATCGGCGCGGTCTCGGGCACGCCCAACTCGCGCAAGATGGTCGCGACATCTGTGGCTTGTTCCTCGGTCTCGGCATGGCTGATATCGCGCACATGGCAGATCAGATCGGCATCCAGCACCTCTTCCAAGGTGGCGCGAAAGGCCGCGACAAGCTGCGTCGGCAGATCCGAGATGAAGCCCACCGTATCGGACAGGATGATATCGGTGCCATCGGGCAAGCGCACGGCGCGCATCGTCGGGTCGAGGGTGGCAAAGAGCATGTCCTTGGCCAAAACTTCGGCCCCGGTCAGCCGGTTGAACAGCGTCGATTTGCCCGCATTGGTGTAGCCCACCAACGCCACGATCGGGTAAGGCACCTTTTTGCGCGCCTTGCGATGCAATTCACGGGTTTTTACGACGCTCGCCAATTGTCGGCGGATGCGCGTCACCGCCTCGTCGATCGCGCGGCGGTCGGCCTCGATCTGGGTCTCGCCGGGGCCACCCACGAAGCCAAGCCCGCCGCGTTGCCGCTCGAGGTGGGTCCACGCACGCACCAGCCTTGTGCGCTGATAGCTCAACGCGGCAAGCTCGACCTGCAAAACCCCCTCGCGGGTGGCGGCGCGGTCGGCGAAAATTTCGAGGATCAGGCCGGTGCGATCCAACAGCTTGACGCCCCATTCCTTTTCAAGATTGCGCTGCTGAACCGGCGTCACCGGCCCGTCGATCAAGACCAGCCCGACCTCAAGATCCGCGATCCGTTCCTTGATTTCGGCGATCTTGCCTGTGCCAAACAACAGCCCCGGCTGCGCGCGCGGCAAACGCACGATATCGGCCCCCACCACCAATAGATCGGGAAGTGCGGCGGCCAGCGAAACGGCCTCCTCCAGCGCGGGTCCGGGATCGCGGCGGTGACGGTCGGATTTCAGGTCGGGATGAAGCACGAGCGCGCGCATGGGCCCTTTGCCCTGCGCGTCGTCACCGTGATCGGACACGGGCTGGCGCGTCACTCTTCTCCATCATAAAGGCTGATGGGCTGCGCGGGCATCACGGTCGAGATCGCATGCTTGTAGACAAGCTGGCTTTGCCCGTCACGGCGCAACAGCACGCAGAAATTGTCAAACCAAGTAATCACGCCCTGCAATTTGACCCCGTTGATCAAAAAGATCGTCACGGGAACCTTTGTCTTGCGGACATGGTTGAGAAACGCGTCTTGCAGATTTTGTTTCGTCTCGGCCATCTTTATGTGCGCCTTCTTGTGCTGGGCTGGCGTGCCACGGTTGAGTTTGCAACCGTCCATGCCGAATGTCGACTCTTGTGTGCAGGTAATTCACCCAAAAGATCAACCCTCTGCCGCATCTTATCGCGCCACTGCGCTATGTGCGCCAAAAGGTCGGGTTCAAAACCGCGATAAAGACCAAGGTCTCCATCCGGCCGATGATCATCGCGGCAACCAAGATGAATTTGGCAAGATCACCAAGGTCCATATAGGAAATCGGCGCCTCGCCCGCGACATTGGCCAAAGGCCCCGCGGTCGCGATCGCCGAAAGCGCCAAGATCAAGGCCTGCTCGAAATCAAGCCCGGTCATTCCCAAGGCCAGGGTCACCGCACCCACGGTGATCAACAGCAACATGAAAAAGACCCAAGCGATAAACGCGCCTTCGCGCCGGATGCGTCTGCCCAAACGCCCGGCCCCGGCGACGGAATGGGGATGGATCAGCAGGTCGATCTCGCGCGCGCCATGCTTGTAAAGCGCATAGATCCGCAACAGCTTCAGCCCGCCGGCGGTCGTGGCGACACCGCCCCCCATGATCACAAGCCCGGCGAGAATCAGCCCCGGCGTGGGCAGGCCCGACCAGCTGCGCGCCTGCGCCCAGCTATCCGACACAAAGCCCGTGGTGGTCAGAAACGACAAGACCGTGAAAAACGCCCCCCAAAGTGCGGCAAAGGCTCCGCCGAGATCGTCGAGATCATTGCCCTCGAAAGCGGCCAACCAATGGCGCATGAACAAGAAACTCGGCAGCACGATGGCGACAAAGATCGCCAAGCGCAGCTCGCGGTCGCGCGACATCACGCCAATCCAATCCGCGCTGAACCCGTTGGAAAAACTGCGCCGCGTCAGCGCAAAGACGAAAAACAGCGCGATCAGCACCTCTCCGGTCAATCCCGCCGCGCCATCTTGCGGCCCGCGCACCGCGCTGATGCCCGAGGTCGAGAGTGTCGACATCGCATGCATGACGGCAAACAAGGGACGCTCGCCTACGATGGTCAGCGCCAGCGCAAGCACCAAGGTCAGCCCCATATAGATGGGGATCAACAGGGCCGCTGCCCGGCGCAGCCGCCCGGCGGCCGTTACCGTGGCCAATTGCCCCCGCAGACTGGCCCCTTGCGTGCCGGGGCGCGCATCCGATGACACCTCGAACCCGCCGAGATTGAGCGGCGCCAGCACCGCCAGAGCGGTGATCCAGATCAGCAACCCCCCGAACCATCCGACCGTGGCGCGCCATAGATGCAGGGTATCGGCGAGCTGCGCCGGCGCAAAGATCGGCGCGCCCGTCGTCGTCAGCGCCGAGGCCATGTCAAAATAGAGATCGATCAAACGCAGACCATCGGTGGCCTGCACCATTGGCAGGGCCAGCACCGCCGGAAGCCAAAAATAAGACAAGACGAGCCCCAGCAAATAGCGATGCTCGGTCCGATTGCGCGGCGTGGTGGCCACGGCAATACCGATGAAGGTGGCCGCGATCGCGAACAAAAGCCCGCAATAGAAAAACACCCGCGCATTGTCGAAATCACCGACCGCTGCCCCGTAAAAGGACGGCACCAAGCTTGCCAAGGCTGCCGCGACAAGCAAGCTCACAAAGATCGGGGGGCTGCGGTCAGGGCGCGCCATGCGTCAGAAAAAGTCGATCGAGACCTGAAGGAGTGTCTCGACCGCAGGCACATCGGCGGCAAGCACGAATAGAACGATCACATCGCCCTCGTCGATCCGGGTCGAGCCCGAGGCCCGCACCACCTTGCCGCCCTTTTGCACTGCGCCCACAAGCACGCCTTCGGGAAAATCGATATCGCGGATCTGCCGCCCGGCGATGGCCGAGGTCGACAGAACCTGCGCCTCGATCACCTCCGCCTCGCTGTCGCCCACCGAATAGACACCGCGCACACGCCCATGGCGGATATGGCGCAGGATCGAGCTGACCGTGGTCGCACGCGGGTTGATATAGGCATCGATCCCCAAGGGCTGCATCAGCGGCACCAAGGTCGGATCATTGATCAACGCGATCGAAAGGCTTGCCCCGGCGGTCTTGGCTCGGACAGATGCAAGCAGGTTTGTTTTGTCGTCGTCGGTCACGCACAGCACCGCATCGACCCGGTCGACACCCGCCTCGCGCAGGATTTCGGCATCCAATCCATCGCCATGCAGCACGATGGTGCGCTCGAGCGCATCTGCGGCCACTTCGGCGCGCGCACGCGACTTCTCGATCACGCGCACCCGCATCCGCTCTGGCCCTGATTCCAGCGCCCGCGCGACCGTGAGCCCCACGTTGCCGCCGCCCACGATCAAGACCCGTTCGGGCAGGCGCGCGGTCTTGCCGAAAATCTCAAGCGCGCGGCCCGCATCGACCGTATGGGAAAAAACATAGATCTGATCGCCCGCGAAAAGCTGATCGCCGGGTTCCGGCACGAACAAGCTGCCCGCACGGCGGATACCCACGACAATGGCGCGCAGCGTGGAGAAGAGTTCGGACAATTGCTTGAGCGGGGTTTCCAGCACCGGGCAATCGGCGTCGAGTTGAATTCCCAAAAGCTTGGCATCGCCTGCCAGAAAATCTTCCGTATCGAATGTCGCGGGCGAACGGATGCGCGCAAGGGCCGCCTGTGCCACCTCTTCCTCGGGCGAGATCACCACATCGATCGGCAAGTGGTCGCGCCGGTAAAGATCGGAGTAGATCGCATCCAGATAGCTGCGCGCACGCAAACGCGCGATCTTGCGCGGAACGGCGAAAACCGAATGGGCGACCTGACAGGTCACCATATTCACCTCGTCCGAAAAGGTTGCCGCGATGATCATGTCGGCATCGCGCGCACCCGCACGCTCAAGCACATCGGGGTAGGAGGCAAAGCCCGTCAACCCCTGCACATCGAGCGTGTCGGTCGCACGGCGCACCAGATCGGGGTTGCTATCAACCACCGTCACATCGTTCTTTTCGCCAGAAAGATGGCGCGCGATCTGCCAGCCGACCTGACCCGCGCCACAGATGATGACCTTCATGAAACTTCCGTCCCTGCGGCCGCATTCAGCCCTTCAGTGGCATGCATTGGCGGCAAAGGTCAATCCACATTGCCCCGTGCTTCGCCCTTCACCTTTGTCCAAATACGCGCCGCGCCTGCAGCGCCAGATGACCGCATTTGCGATTAGGTCTCTTCCTCGGCTTGTTGGCGCGCCCACATGGTCGCATAGCGGCCACCCTTGGCGATCAAATCGTCATGGGTGCCGCGCTCGACGATTTCACCTGCTTCCAACACGATGATCTGATCGGCATCGACGACTGTCGAAAGCCGATGCGCGATGGTGATGACCGACCGCCCCTCGCCCATCATCTTCAACTCATGCTGAATATCGCGCTCGGTCTCGCTGTCGAGTGCGCTTGTCGCCTCGTCCAGCAACAAGATGGGCGGATCCTTGAGCAGCGTGCGCGCGATCCCCACGCGCTGCTTCTCGCCACCCGACAGCTTGAGGCCGCGTTCACCCACAGGCGTGTCATAGCCTTCGGGCAAGGCCGCGATGAAATCATGGATGCGTGCGGCGCGCGCGGCACCCTCGATCTCTTCTTGCGTCGCCCCTGCCCGGCCATAGCCGATATTGTAGCGGATCGTATCATTGAACAGCACCGTGTCTTGCGGCACCACGCCGATCTGACCATGCAGGCTGTCTTGCGTTACATCGCGCAAATCCTGCCCATCGATCCGGATCGCGCCACCCGTCACATCGTAGAACCGGAACAAAAGCTTGCCGATTGTCGATTTGCCTGACCCCGAGGGGCCGACCAGCGCCACCGTCTCACCGGGTTTCAAGCTAAAGCTCAACCCCTTGAGGATGGCGCGCGCTGGATCATAGGAAAAGCGCACATCCTCGAAGACAACCGCGCCACCCGTGACCGAAAGCGCGGGCGCGCCGGGCTTATCGTGAACCTCCTGCGGCTGTTCGAGAAGGTCGAACATCTCGCCCATATCGACAAGGCTTTGGCGGATCTCGCGATAGACCGTGCCAAGAAAATTCAGCGGGATGGTGATCTGGATCATGAAGGCGTTGACCATGACGAAATCACCCGTCGTCAACTCACCCGCTTGCACGCCGATCGCGGCCATGACCATCACGATCACAAGCCCCGCGGTGATGATCACCGATTGCCCAAAGTTCAGAAAAGCCAAGGAAAGCGAGGTTTTGATCGCCGCGCGCTCATAGCCTTCCATCGCGCCATCATAGCGCGCCGCCTCGCGCTTTTCGGCACCGAAATATTTTACGGTCTCGTAGTTGAGCAGGCTATCGATCGCTTTTTGGTTGGCGTCGGTGTCTTGCTCGTTCATCTCCTTGCGGATCTTCACGCGCCATTCGGTCACCGCAAAGGTGAACCAGACATACAGCCCGATGGTGACGACAAGCACGATCAGATAGCTGATATCAAAGACCAAGGCCAAGATGATGCCGGTCAGAAAAAGCTCCAGCACCAAGGGACCGACCGAGAAAAGCATGAAGCGCAGCAAGAAGTCCACGCCCTTCACACCGCGTTCGATGATCCGGCTCAAGCCGCCTGTTTTACGCGTGATGTGATAGCGCAGCGACAGCGCGTGGATATGTTCAAAGGTCTCAAGGGCAAGCTGGCGCAGGGCCGCTTGCGCCACGCGGGCAAAGACCGCATCGCGCAATTGCTGAAAGCCCACATTGGCCGCGCGCGCCACGCCATAGGCCACCGTGATGCCCACGGCCCCCATCCCCAACAGCCAAGCGGGGCTTGCCCCCTCGCCCGTCAAGACATCGACGGCGGCTTTATAGACAAAGGGCGTGCCCACACCCACCAGCTTGGCCAAGAGCAAAAAGGCCAGCGCCGCCACAACGCGGTTTTTCACCCAAGGCTTATCCTCGGGCCAAAGATAGGGCGCCACCTTGCGCAAGGTGCGCCAGCTCGAACGGCGCTCACGCGCGCCTTCGGTCTCGGGAATCGGGCTTGGCAGATGGGCCGCGGGCCTTGGGCCTGCGGCACGTGTATTGGCTTGCATGGAATGATCCTAGCGGGCGGTCTGGCCCACTACCTAAGTCGCGATCCCGGAAATGGCCAGAGCGATCAGGGCGCAGTGTCTGTGCGTGGAAGATCAGGCAGCGCAAAGATCTGTCCGGGGAAAATCAAATCAGGATCGCGGATATTGGCCCGGTTCTCTTGGAAAATCTGCACATACAAGATGCCGTTTCCAAAATTCGCCTCGGCAATCCCCCATAGCGTAAAGCCACGCTGAACAGTGATCACCGAACTTCCCGGTTCGGCCAGCATCGGATTGTCGCGGATACGGGCGGGATCTTCGCGCAAGAAGGGCGTTTGCACCGTCGCGGCCACACCACCGTTGGCGTCAAGCTGTTCGATCCGCAACGTGTAGGTGCCCGCTGGGACATCGGACAAGGGGATGCTCCATTGACCACCGGCGTCGATGGTCGCCCTTCCCACCGCCTCATCGTCAAGCGTAAAGCGCAGCTCTGCATCCGCAGGGCCGCGGCCAGCCAAGGACACATCACCTTGATTATCATAGGTAATGGCGTCGAGTTGGACATTGGCTCCCGCTTGCGCCTCGGCCCCTTGCGCGACGCGGATACCGTCTTGGCCTGCAATCAAGACCGCCGGCGCCTGTGGTGCAGCTGCATCCGTTGCATCGGCGGTCTGCTCGGCGCTGGCGACTTCGGTCTGCGCGGTGCTTTGAGCGGTGGTCTGCGCGGCGCTAGAGACCTCGGTCTGCGCGATCACGGCCTGATCTGTCTGCGCTGTCTCCACAACGGCGGGTGCATCCACAACGGCGGGTGCATTCGCGCTTGCCGCCACTTCAGCCGTTGCCGCAACACTTGGCTGCGGGTCGGTGGCCGTGTTTTCCGCCATCACGGCTTGGCTTGATTGCGCGTCAGGCGCCACTGTCTCGGTGGCGGCGATATCGCCTGCAATTTTCGCCACTTGTGCTGCAAAGGGTGCGATCAGCACGCTCTCGGCACCAGCGACCGAAATGCCATCGGCACCCATCGCCTCAAGGCTGAGGACCCGCGCCAGATCGGAGGGATCAATCGCCAGCATGGCCACGAAATTCCCGGCGCTATCCGCCGTGACGGTATCGAGTGTCTCGCCATCGAGGCGCAGCACGACAGTTGCGCCCGGCGCTGCCTGTCCTGCGATCACCGCATTGCCCTCGGCATCGACGCGCACAACATCAAGCTTGGGTGCGATCGGTGCAGGTACCGTTTCAACCACGGCGCTATCAGGCGCGGCCAGCGGCGCTGCGGCTTGTGCAGCCTCCTGCTCAACCGCCGTGACAGCGTCAGCCGCTTGTTCAGTGGCAGGCGCGGCTTCCACGCCCACACCAGGCACGGCAGGCTGCGTGGTGGCTACAGCATCAGCTGGCTGCGTGATGGCCACAGCATAAGCTGGCTGCGTGGTGGCCACAGCATCGGCTGGCGGCGCAACCTCTGGCCCATCGCGAAACGTAACGAAAGCAACTGCACCCGCGAACACCACTGACCCGATAATTCCAGCCCAGAAGATCGCGCTATTGCTTGCCCCTGATGCGCCCGACGTAGGTGTCGCCATAATTTTCTCGTCTCCCCACCGCAAAGGCCAAAGCCCTCGGCATCCCAGTTCCGTCGTGAAGATCACGGCCCCCATGCCGCTTGAGACCCTCACCGGTTCGGCCTATCAGGGGGGAAACCTCGGGCAAGTGCAAGGGATCACGATGAAAACGCTCTCTGTTTGTGTCTATTGTGGCGCGCGCTCCGGCATCGATCCAGCCTATATGGCGGCCGCGACCGATCTCGGTCGCGCCTTGGCCGAGGCCGATATGCGGCTGGTCTATGGCGCAGGCGATGTGGGCATCATGGGCGCAGTCGCGCGCGCCGCCCAATCGGCGCGCGGCGAAACCTTTGGCGTCATTCCCGCGCATCTGATGGCATGGGAGGTGGGCAAGCGCGACCTGACCACCTTTATCGTCACCGAAACCATGCATGAGCGCAAAAAAGTGATGTTCATGAATGCCGATGCGGTGGTTGTTCTGCCCGGCGGCGCGGGGTCGCTTGACGAGTTTTTCGAGGTGCTGACATGGCGACAGCTCGGCCTGCATCACAAGCCCATCTACCTGCTTGATATCGCGGGCTACTGGCAGCCGCTCATCGCGCTGATCGACCATGTGATCGCGCAAGGCTTTGCCGAGGAAAACATCAAGGGCTTCATCGAAACGGCCGATGATGTGGATTGCGTAATGGCCAAGCTCACTGCACTTGCAACACCCGCAGGCTGACACGAAAACGGCCCGCACATGGCGGGCCGCAATCAAACAATGTCCGCCGATCAACCGACCAGACGGGCGGCCACATTTTCCCAATTGACCAGCTTGGTCAGGAAGTTTTCCAAGTATGCGGGGCGCTTGTTGCGGAAATCGATGTAGTAGGAATGTTCCCAAACATCGCAGCCCAATAGCGCTGTCTGACCAAAGCAGAGCGGGTTCACGCCATTCTCGGTCTTTGTGACCTTGAGCGACCCATCCTTGTCTTTGACGAGCCAGCACCAGCCCGACCCGAACTGACCCGCGCCTGCGGCGGCGAAATCAGCCATGAATTGATCGACAGAGCCAAAGCTTTCGGTGATGGCCTTTGAAAGCTCGCCAGGCATACCGCCCTCGCCCGGACCCATCATTTCCCAAAACTGGTTGTGGTTCCAATGCTGCGAGGCGTTGTTGAAGATGCCGTTCTGGGCAACCGCACCGGCCTGATAGGTGCCGGTGACAATCTCTTCGAGGGATTTGTTTTCCCACTCGGTGCCTGCGATCAGCTTATTGCCGTTGTCGACATAGGCCTTGTGATGCAGGTCATGGTGATATTCCAGCGTCTCGCGGCTCATGCCGAGGCCGGCCAGCGCATCATGGTCATAGGGAAGATCGGGAAGTGTGAAAGCCATGTGATGGGCCCCCTCGTTCATGGTTGCAAGTTAAGGCACAGATGGAGCGCGGTACAGGGGCGCGTCAACCCCGACTGCCTTGCCGCGGGTCGAAAAACCCAAGCGCCCTGCCCCTCAGTGATAACCGACAGCGCCACCCGGCTGGGCAGAGACCGCCAGCAAATCGAACACATAGCGCGCGACCGAGCGGAAACAGATCACCCGCGCCTCGGTCTCGGTCTCGAACCAAATCGCGCCCGCCACCTGCTGCATCCGCGTGCGCCGCATCTCGCCCACGCCCAACCCCGTGATATCAGCAGGGGTGATCTTTGCGATCACATCGCGCAGCGCCCCGGCCTGCCCGCTCAGCGCAAACATCGCGCGCGCATCCGAGACATTGACCACCAGATTATGCTGGCTGGCCAATGCCGCGCCAAGATCAGCCACCAGCCCGTCGGCCGATGCATGGTCACATAAGATCATCACCTCATCGGGTGACATCCACGCCAGTTGTACACCCTGCCCCGTGGTGATCATGCGCGGCGCGGGCATGGCGAGGCCGGTGACCTTTTTGACCGCTTTGGCGGCTTTATCCAGATCGGCGCGCAGAGTGATCATGCCTTGCAGACCCATCTCGCGGATCATGATCGCGCCGTCGAATTGCGCTTCGGCAAGGGCGCTTTGCATCGCGTCAGACATTCTGCTTTTCCCCCGCGGGATCGAAGAACACCGGGCTGACGATGCGCGCCTTAATGGTTTGCATCTCGCCCTTGGCGTCCTTCTTGGTGGTGTTGAAGGCGATCACCTCGCCCATCCGATCAGGCCCGTGCAGCACAAGCCCCATCGCGATACCGCGCCCCAGCGTGGGCGAGAAATAGGTGGAGGTCACGCGCCCCTGCGTATTGCGCTGGCCATTGGCATTCAGCCCCTCGGCAAGTGCGTAACAGCCATCGGGCAGAACCGAACCATCGAGCGTTTCCAGCCCAACCAGCTTCCAGCGGTTGGGATCGCGCATATGCGCCCGCTCTTGCGCGCGCTTTCCCAGATAGTCCGATTTCTTCTTCGAAATCGCCCAATCCAGCC
>JAQCLA010000043.1 GCA_027592105.1 Pseudomonadota bacterium
CGCTATGAACGCCATACCGCTCACCATACCGCCACTGGTCGATCCCTTCGCACGCGCGATCAGCTACCTGCGCGTGTCGGTCACCGATCGCTGCGATTTCCGCTGTGTTTATTGCATGTCGGAAAGCATGACCTTCTTGCCGAAGAAGGAACTTTTGACGCTGGAAGAGCTTGAACGGATGTGTTCGGCCTTTGTGCGGCTGGGTGTCGAAAAGCTGCGCATCACTGGGGGTGAGCCCTTGGTGCGGCGCGATATCATGACATTTTTCCGCGCCATGACCCGGCATTTGGAAAGCGGCGCGCTGAAAGAGCTGACGCTGACCACCAATGGCAGCCAGTTGGCGCGCTTTGCGGATGATCTGTTTGCGGCAGGGGTGCGGCGGATCAATGTCTCGCTCGATACGCTCGACGATAAGAAATTCGCCGATATCACCCGCTGGGGGCGGTTGCCGCAAGTGCTGGCCGGGATCGAGGCCGCGCAAAAGGCGGGGCTGAAGGTCAAGATCAACGCGGTGGCGCTGAAGGGCTTCAACGAGGATGAGCTGTTCACGCTACAGGGCTGGTGCGCCGAACGCGGCATGGACCTGACCTTTATCGAGGTCATGCCGATGGGCGATCTGGGCAATGAGGATCGGCTGGATCAATACTGGTCGCTCAAGGATCTGCGCGCGCGGTTGGGCGAGCGCTTCACGCTGAGCGATCTGGCCGAGCGTACGGGTGGCCCAGCACGCTATGTGCGGCTGGAGGAAACAGGCCAAAAGATCGGCTTCATCACCCCGCTCACGCATAATTTCTGCGAAAGCTGCAACCGGGTGCGGCTGACCTGCACGGGCGAGTTGTACATGTGCCTCGGCCAAGAGGATATGGCCGATCTGCGCGCGCCCCTACGGACCACCGCCGACGAGAGTGTGCTCGAGGCGGCGATCCGCGCGGCCATCGCGCGCA
This sequence comes from Pseudomonadota bacterium, assembly GCA_027592105.1. Taxonomy (GTDB): domain Bacteria; phylum Pseudomonadota; class Alphaproteobacteria; order Rhodobacterales; family Rhodobacteraceae; genus Roseicyclus. The sequence goes on from JAQCLA010000043.1 coordinate 945, forward strand.
AGCCAAAGGGCCATGATTTCGACTATTCGCGGCAAGCGGTCAGCGGCCAGATGACCCGACATATGAGCCATACGGGCGGGTGAGGGCTTGGCCCTTACGGGCCGGTAAGGGCCTGCGCAAGGATGACGGGGCTATCGCCCGCCATTAGGACGAGCATACCGTCAACGGCTATGTCAAAGCCTGTGACAGCACTCAAGACCCTAAAAAAGCGCGCTTCTTGATCCATCACATGCGGGGCGCAGGCCATTTTCGTGGCCCCGATAGCCCCGATATGCAGCCCCTCGCCCGTCAGCGCGAAAGTCGCGAACCAGCGGTTGCACCCACCCGCCCCGGCGATACGGGCATCCGTTGAGAAGTGAAGGGTGATCGCTGCGCTTTCCAGCACTGCCACGCCGCCGATTGCACTGACCTGCCAATCATGGCCTGCCACAAGATCGATCGGCGCACCGCCGCAACCAGACAGGTTTAGATCGCCCAAAACGAGATCGATGGATTCGGGATGGGGCATGCCGGTCATGGTGTCGCGACAGATCATCGGGCGGCGTGTCAGCACTGCCCGCAGACCTTGGGCGGGATCGGCGGCGGTGATCGCCTGCACGCCATCCGCATCGGCCTCACTTGCGATGATGGGCAGGGAAAGATCACCCTCGCCCAGCCGGGTCAGCCGCAACTCGCCCGCCGCGATATGGACGGACCAAAAGGGTTCATTGCCGCCGCCCTGCCAAGCTATCGCCGCATTGGGCAGGACCAGGGCGGCGATCAGCGCCAAAAAACGCGACATGGTGATCCATTCTTGGGCGACGTCGGCTTGAACGTAGCCGATGTCGCCCTGCCGGGAAACGATCCCGGCCACCAGTTCACGCGGTCTTGTCAGGCCGCAGGCAAGCGCCGCTCCACGATTTCGGCCCACCAGCTGCACCCGGCGGGGATCGCCTCATCGTTGAAGTTGTATTTGGGGTGGTGGACATTGGCGGTGTCGCCATTGCCGACCAGAATATAGGCGCCGGGGCGTGCGTTGGACATGAAGGCGAAATCCTCACCCCCCATGACGAGGGGCGCCTCGGCGCAATCGCCCGACACCGCGCGCGCGACATCGGCGGCGAATTCCGTCTGCGCATCGGCATTGATCATCACCGGGCAGAAGCGCCGGTAATCGACGCGCGCTGTGCCGCCGAATGTGGCGGCTGTGCCTTCGGCAATCGCTTGCAGCCGTTCCTCGGCCATGTCCTGAATACCCAGATCAAGCGTGCGCACTGTGCCTTTCAGATGCACGGTTTCGGGGATGACGTTATAAGCTTTCGATCCCGTCTCGAAGCTGGTGACCGAGACCACGACCTGTTTCACGGGGTCCGCATTGCGGCTGGCGATGGTCTGCAGCGCCAGCACGATATGCGAGGCGATCATCGTGGTGTCGAGCGTGTCATGCGGCTTGGCGGCATGGCCACCGCGGCCTGTCACATAGATATCGAACTGGTCGGCGGCGGCAAAGAAAGGGCCAGAGCGGATGGCGAATTGCCCGGTCGGCACGCCGGGCCAATTATGCATGCCGTAGACCTCGGCGATGTTCCAACGCTCCATCATGCCGTCATCGACCATCTCACGACCACCACCGCCGCCCTCCTCAGCGGGTTGAAAGATCACCGCGACCGTGCCGTCGAAATTGCGGGTCTCGGCCAGATACTTGGCCGCGCCGAGCAGCATCGCCGTATGCCCGTCGTGGCCGCAAGCATGCATCGCGCCGGGGGTTTTGGAGGCATAATCCAGCCCCGTTTCCTCGTGGATGGGCAGCGCGTCCATATCGGCGCGCAGGCCGATGGTGCGGCCCGATGTGTTGGATTTCCCCTTGATGATCCCCACAACGCCCGTGCGCCCAAGCCCGGTCACCACCTCGTAACAGCCGAATTCCTTGAGCTTTTGGGCGACCACAGCACTGGTGCGATGGGTCTCGAACAGGATCTCGGGGTTTTCGTGCAGGTCGCGCCGCCATGCGGTGATCTCGGGCAGCAGTTCGGCGACACGGTTCTTGACGGGCATCTTGGGCTCTCCTTGTCAGTATCAGGCGGTCGGCAATCGTCGCTCGACCAGTTCGGCGAAGAAGCTGCACCCAAAGGGGATCGCCTCGTCGTCGAACACGTATTTCGGGTGGTGGTACATGGCGCTGTCGCCATTGCCCATGAAGACATAGGCGCCGGGGACTTTCTCCAGCATATAGCTGAAATCCTCGGATGGCATGATCGGGTCGGCATCGTCGATCACGTTGAGGGCTACGGCGCGGGCGGCATCGACGGCGCGCGCGGCCCCGTCTGGATCATTGACCGTGACGGGATAGCCGGGGTGCCAGATGACTTTGGCCTGTGCGCCAAAGGCCGCGGCCGTGTGTTCGGCCACCTGCCGGATGCGCGCCTCGGCTAGCTGTCGGTATTCGGGATCGAGGGTGCGCACCGTGCCTTCCATCCGGGCCTCGTCGGGGATGATGTTCGAGGCGGCGCTGTCGGTCGAAAACGTGCCAACCGTCAGAACGACGCGCTTCAACGGATCGACATTGCGCGAGACAATGGAATGCAGCGCAATCAGGATATGGGCGGCCACCAGCGTGGTGTCGATGGCGCGGTGGGGTTCGGCGGCATGGCCGCCCTTGCCCGTCACGATGATCTCGAACTCGTCGGAGCTGGCCTGAAGGGGCCCGGGCCGCGTGACGAAGGTGCCGATGGGAATACCGGGCGCATTGTGGATGCCGTAAACCTCGTTCACTGGGAAACGCTCGAACAGGCCATCGTCGATCATGGCCTTAGCGCCTGCGCCGCCCTCCTCTGCGGGTTGGAAGATCAAGACCACGGTGCCGTCGAAATTGCGTGTCTCAGCCAGATACTTGGCCGCGCCCAGCAGCATGGCGGTATGCCCGTCATGGCCGCAGGCATGCATCTTGCCCGCCACCTTTGAGGCATAGGGCAGCCCCGTCGCCTCATGGATCGGCAGCGCGTCCATATCGGCGCGCAGCCCGATGGCGCGCACCGACGCGCCCCGCCCCCGGATGATGCCGACGACGCCAGTTTGGCCGACACCCTCCACCACCTCGTCCACGCCAAATTCGCGCAGGCGGTCGGCGACAAAGGCAGCGGTTTCCCGCACCTCGTAAAGCAGTTCGGGGTTTTCGTGCAGATGGTGCCGCCAGCCCGTGATCTCGGGCAGCATTTCGGCAAAGCGGTTCTTGATCGGCATGGCTTTTCCTCAAGCCGCGGGCATGCGGCGTTCGATCAACTCGGCAAAGAAGGAACAGCCATAGGGGATCGCGGCATCGTTGAAATCGTATTCAGCATGGTGGACCTTTTTCGTATCGCCATTGCCGATATGGACAAAGGCGCCAGGTCGGGCTTGCAGCATGTAGCTGAAATCCTCGGCGCCCATGCGTGGCGGGCGGCCCCAACGCACGCGGCCTTGACCTGCCACGGCCTCGGCCACCTGCGCCGCGAGGCGGGCGTTCTCGTCATGATTCACCGTCACGGGGTAGCCGCGGTTATAGGTCACCTCCGCCGTGCAGCCATGCGCCTCGGCGGTGGCGGTGACGATCTGCTTGATCCGCGCCTCGGCCAGATCGCGGACCTTTTTGTCGAGTGTGCGCACGGTTCCGGCCAGCGTCACGGTATCATCTATCACATTGGTCGCAGCCGATTCCGTTTGCATCACGCAGATGGAGACGACCACGGAATGGATCGGATCGACACTGCGGCTGGCCACCGTTTGCAGCGCCATGACCGTGGCGCAGGCCGCTGGCACCGGGTCGATCACGTTATGGGGCTGGGCCGCATGGCCGCCGCGCCCGCGCACCACGACGCGCAATTCATCCGCTGCGGCCATGATCGGGCCCGGCGCCACGCCGAACTCACCCACGGGCAGGCCCGGCTCATTGTGCATGCCGTAAACCTCGCGCACGCCCCAGCGGTCCATCAAGCCATCTTCGATCATGGCAAGCGCACCTGCACCGCCTTCTTCCGCCGGTTGAAAGATCAAGACCACCGTGCCGTCGAAATTGCGTGTCTCGGCCAGATACTTGGCCGCCCCAAGCAGCATCGCGGTATGCCCATCATGGCCGCAGGCATGCATCTTGCCCGGTGTCTTGCTGGCATGGGGCAGCCCGGTTTTCTCCGACATCGGCAGCGCGTCCATATCGGCGCGCAGCCCGATAGCCGCCCCCTTGGTGTCAGAGCGCCCCCGGATCACGCCGACCACACCTGAACGCCCGATGCCGGTCACCACCTCGTCGCAGCCGAAATCGCGCAAGCGGTCAGCCACCAGCGCGCTGGTGCGCGGTAGATCATAAAGGATCTCCGGGTTCTCATGCAGATCGCGCCGCCAAGCGGTGATCTCGTCATGGAGTTCAGCCAAGCGGTTCTTGACGGGCATCGCGCTATCCTTCGGCAAGCATGTCGAGCAGCCGCGCCATGAAGCCCTGCCCCTTGGTCAGCTGTTCGAGGTACATATATTCATTGGGCTGGTGGGCCTGTGCGATATTGCCCGGCCCGCAAATGATCGCGGAATAGCCAGCGGCTTGGAACTGGCCCGCCTCGGTTCCGTAGCTAACGACCGATGTGCCATTCTCGCCGGTGAGCCGCCGGATGAAAGCCTCGGCCATGCCGTCATGTTCGGCGCGCAGGCCCGGCACATCCCAGCGCGGGGTGGCAGTGATGCCTGCCTCTGGGCGCACGGCCTTCATGCCGGCGGCGATCTTGTCGATTTCGGCCATCATGCGGTCGTACCATTCGGCATTGGGTTCTTGCGGGATGCAGCGCGCAGTCAGGACAAAGGTGCAATCCTTGGCCGTGATGTTATGCGCCGTGCCGCCTTGGATCATGCCGACATGCAGCGTGGTGTAGGGTGGGTCGTAATCGCAGGCCGGGTCAGCCTTGGCCGCGTTTTCAGCGTTCACGCGGTTGGCCCAGTCAATGAGCTTGGCCGCCTCCATGATGGCAGAGACGCCGGTATAGGCGATGGAGGAATGCACCTCGAACCCGTGGAAATGTAGATCGAAGCCGACACCACCCTTGTGGCCATTGACGATGCCCCATTCGGTCGGCTCACCGATAATGGCAAGTGCTGCCTTGGGCATATGCGCCTGCATCGCCTCGATCATCGGCGGCGCGCCGGTGCAGCCGATTTCCTCATCGCGGGAGAGGCAAAGCTGAAGCGGTCGCTTCACGCCGCGCCGCTGCGCCTCGACCGTGGCCCATAGCGCCAGCGCGTCAAAACCTTTCATATCGCAGGTGCCGCGCCCGAAAAGCTTGCCGTCCTTTTCCACGACGCTGAATGGATCAGTCACCCATGCCTGTCCGTCGACAGGCACGACATCTGTGTGGCCCGACAAGATGACACCGCCCGCAATCTCGGGGCCGGCATGGGCATATAGGCTCGCCTTTTGCCCGGTCGGGTCATAGTCGCGGTGGCTGTTGATGCCGTGGCTTGCGAGATAGTCCTGAACCCAATCAACCAGCGCGAGGTTGCTGTCGCGGCTGACCGTGGGAAAGGATACGAGCTTGTCCAACAAGGCCCGTGGGCTCAGGACATCTGCCATGCTGTGCGCTCCTGCTGTGTGAGTGCCCAAGCCTGTGCCAGCAGTGACGCGTCGTCAAGCCCGCGCAGAGAAATCCGCTCAAAGGATAGGCAGTTGCACTCTACAGATGCACAGACAGGAAGATTGCAGCTTGTGAGTTGAAAATTTCATGGTAGCGTTCACGACACTCAGCCACCCAAGCATCAACAACAGGTGGCGCATCAACAGGTTGGGGAGCATCTGCCGATGCCCGATGGGGCCACTCCCTTTGTCCTTGATGTCAAGGACTTGAAGACCGTTTTTCGCACACGCGGTGGCGAGGTGCATGCGGTCAACAATGTGAGCTTCACGCTCAAACCCGGCGAGTTGCTGGGCGTGGTGGGTGAGTCTGGATCGGGTAAATCGGTGACGATGATGTCGCTCATCCGCCTGTTGCCAATGCCGCCCGCCGAGATCCGGGGCGGCAGCGTGATGTTCGAAGGGCAAGATCTGGCCCGCATCCCCGAAGAGATGATGCGCGCCATTCGCGGCGCCCGGATCGGGATGGTGTTCCAAGACCCGATGACCAGCCTAAACCCCGTGTTCACCGTGGGTTACCAAATCATGGAACCGCTGCGCACCCATATGGGCCTGTCCAAGGCGCAGGCCACGACGCGCGCGGCGGAACTGCTTGATCTGGCGGGTATTCCCGATGCGCGCCGCCGACTGGCCGATTACCCGCATCAGTTTTCGGGTGGCATGCGCCAGCGGGTGATGATCGCCATCGCCTTGGCCTGTGATCCCAAGGTGCTCATCGCCGATGAGCCGACCACCGCGCTTGATGTCACCATTCAGGCGCAGATCCTCGAACTGATCAAGGAATTGCGCCAGAAGCTTGGGATGGCGATTGTCTGGATCACACATGATCTGGGCGTGATCGCGGGCATCGCCGACCGGGTGATGGTGATGTATGGCGGCCAAGTGGTCGAACAGGCACCTGTGCGCGAATTATTCGCCAATCCGCAGCATCCCTATACACGCATGCTTTTGGAAACCGTGCCGCATATCCGTGGCGAGCGGGCCGCGAAACTGCGGGTGATCCAAGGTCAGCCGCCGATCTTGTCGCGCGCGCCTGACAGCTGCCCCTTCCGCGCGCGCTGCCCACAGGCATTCGATCGCTGCGCGCATGAGAACCCCGCGCGCTTCGATGTCGGACCCGCGCATGACGCGGCCTGTTTTTGGGATTTCAAGACGGGGGCCAAGCGCGATGTTTGACACAAGCGGCGCGAAAAAGCTGGTCGAGGTGCGTGATCTTACGATGCATTTCCCGATCCGCACGGGATTGTTGCGTCGCCTGACTGGGTCGGTCAAAGCCGTGGATGGTGTCAGCTTCGACATCTACGAGGGCGAGACACTGGGGCTGGTGGGCGAGTCTGGCTGCGGGAAATCGAGCTGTGGGCGGGCGATCTTGCGGCTTTACGACCCCACCGCCGGTTCGATCCGGCTGGAGGGTGAGGAAATCGCCCACGCCCCCTTCGACAAGCTGCGCCGCCTTCGCCCCAAGATGCAGATGGTGTTCCAAGACCCGCAAGCCAGCCTCAACCCCCGTATGACAGTGGCGGGCATCATCGGTGAGCCGTTGATGGAGCATACAAAGCTCAACGCCGCCAAGCGGTTAGAGCGCATCTATGAATTGATGGATGCGGTGGGCCTGAACCGCGAGTTCGCCAACCGTTACCCGCACGAGTTTTCGGGCGGTCAGCGCCAACGCATCGGCATTGCGCGCGCGCTTGCGCTCAACCCCAAATTCATCGTCTGCGACGAACCCATCGCGGCTCTTGATGTGTCGATCCAGGCGCAGGTGGTCAATCTTTTAGAAGAACTGCAAGACCGGCTTGGCCTGACCTATCTGTTCATTTCCCATGATCTCAGCATGGTGCGCCATATCGCCGACAGGGTCGCGGTGATGTATCTGGGCCGCGTGGTCGAACTGGCCCCGCGCGATGCGCTTTTTGCTGATCCCATGCACCCCTATACTACGGCGCTTTTGTCGGCGGTCCCCGAACCGGACCCGGCCAGCCATGACGACGCAGAGCGCATCATCTTGCAAGGCGATGTGCCAAGCCCCGCCAACCCGCCCAAAGGCTGCAATTTCTGCACCCGCTGCCCGCGCGTGATGGAGATTTGCCGCCAGATCGACCCCGTGATCCGCGAGATCGCGCCGGGCCGCCATGTGGCCTGCCATCTCTATGCCGAAGACACCCACAAGACCGCAGCCCATGCGGCCCAACCCACCGAGGTCTGAGCGACCAACAAGGAGAGAGAGAAACATGAAACGATATTCACTTCTGCTCGGTGCGACGGCACTGGCGCTTGCGCCAGCCGCGGCGATGGCCGAGCGCGGCTCTTCGGGGCATCTGAACATCATCTACTGGCAAGCGCCCTCGACGCTGAACCCGTATCTGTCGGGCGGCACCAAGGAAGTCGAAAGCGCCTCGCTGATCCTCGAGTCGATGGCCCGTTTCGACGAAACCGGCATGATGGTGCCGTGGCTCGCTGAAAGCATCCCGACGGTCGATAATGGCGGCGTTTCGGCCGATCTGACATCGATCACATGGACCATCGCCGATGGCGTGACATGGTCGGACGGCAGCGCGCTGACATCGGCCGATTTCGTCTTCACATGGACCTACTGCACCCATCCTGAAGGCGGCTGCGCACAGGCCGGCAATTTCGACGGCGTGACCTCGGTCGATGCCGTGGATGCGCGCACCGTGCGGGTGAATTTCGCCGAATCCACCCCCTTTCCCTACACCGCCTTTGTCGGCTACGAGAGCCCGGTGATCCAAGCCGCGCAATTCGCCGAATGCCTTGGCGCACGCGCGCCTGAATGTACGGATGCGAATTTCGGACCCATCGGCACCGGCCCCTTCAAGGTCGATGAATTCCGCCCCAACGACGTGATCGAGTTGTCGGCCAACCCGAATTTCCGTTTCCCCGACCGGCCCTATTTCGCAACCGTGACCTTCAAGGGCGGCGGCGATGCGACTTCGGCGGCGCGCTCGGTCTGTGAAACAGGCGAGTTCGATTACGCATGGAACCTGCAAATGGATCCGACCATCCTTGCGGGCATGGCCGCGCAGGGCCGTTGCGCGATCGAGGTCTCGTTCGGTACCTCGGTCGAGCGAATCCACCTCAACCAGACCAACCCTGACCCGGCGCTGGGCGATGCCCGCGCGACCGTCGAAGGTGGGCCGCATCCCTTCCTCACCGATCCAATCGTCGGCCAAGCGCTGTCGATGGCCATCGACCGGCCATTGCTGACCGAAATCGGTTATGGTGCCGGTGGTCAGCCCACCTGTAACGTGCTGCCCGCACCGGCGCTTTACGCCTCGACCGCCAATGATGCTTGCCTCGTGCAAGATATCCCCGGCGCAATCGCATTGCTTGATGGGGCCGGTATCGTCGACAGCAATGGTGACGGTATCCGTGAGTATAATGGCGTGCCGATGCGCGTACTGTTCCAAACTTCGACCAACGCGGTGCGCCAAGACGCGCAGGCGCTGATCAAGCAATGGTGGGAAGAAATCGGCGTTGAAACCGAGTTGCGTAACATAGACGCTTCGGTCTTCTTCGGTGGCGATCCGGCTTCCCCGGATACCTTCCAGAAGTTCTATGCCGATATCGAGATGTACACCAACAACTTCGCCGGTGTGGACCCGCAGGCCTATATGGCAAGCTGGCTGTGTGGTGACATGCCCCGGCCCCAAAGCCAGTGGCAGGGTAACAACACCCACCGCTTCTGCGATCCGGCCTATGACGCGCTTGTCGCCGAAATGGTCCGCACCGCCGATCTGAACGAGCGTGGCCGCCTCGCGCGCGAGATGAACGATATGCTCGTGCGCTACTCGATCATCCCGCTTATCCACCGTGCCGGCGTGTCGGCCCGTGCCGCCACCTTGGAAGGCCACCGCATGTCCGAATGGGACAGCGAATTGTGGAACATCATGGATTGGCGCCGCACCCAGTAATGGCGTGACATGACAACGGCCCGCGCCGCCCTTTGTGGCGCGGGCCAATACTTGCCCCGAAACTCCTGACCCGAGGCGTTGGCCCTATGCTGACCTATACGATCCGGCGATTGATCCTTGCGATCCCGACGCTTCTGTTCATCAGTTTCGTGATCTTTCTGATTGTGAAGCTATCCCCCTCTGACCCGACGGCGGGCCTGCCGCTGACAATCCCGCCCGAAGTGCGCGAGCAGATCCGCGAAAGCCTTGGGGTGAACGATCCGGTCTTTGTACAGTATTTCAAATGGCTCAAGCTGATGGCCTGGGACGAGCCGCTGCATTTCATCGAAGGAACAACTGGCTGGCAGGTCGCCCCCGACGGGCCGCGCATCATCTCTTATCAGACCCGCAGCCCAGTGATGGATCTGATCGCCCAGCGCATGCCACAGACGCTATGGGTGGTCGGCACATCCTATATCTTGGGCATCTTGATCGCGCTGCCCTTGGGGATCATCTCGGCCTATAAGCAATATTCGGTCTTCGATCAGGTCGGAACTTTCATCTCGATGGTGGGCTTTTCGGTGCCGACCTTTTTCACCGGTGTGCTGTTCATCGTGATTTTCGCGGTCAACCTTGGCTGGTTCCCAAGCGTCTACAACACAACCCATGTGGTGACCGACTGGGACAGCTTTGTTGTACAACTCAAACAGATCATGATGCCGGTGATGGTTTTGGGCCTGTATAACGCCAGCCAGATCAGCCGCTATTTGCGCGCCTCGATGCTTGACAATCTCAACCAAGATTATGTCCGCACAGCCCGCGCCAAGGGGCTGACCGAAAAGATCGTCGTGCTGGTGCATGTGCTGAAGAACTCGATGATCCCAGTCGTCACTGTCATCGCGCTGAATGTGCCGGCGGTCTTTGGCGGCGCGATCATCACCGAGCAGGTCTTCAAGGTGAATGGCATAGGCCAGCTTTTGATCATCGCGATCCAAAGCGGCGATGTGCCGGTGGTGCAAACGGTGAGCTTTATCTTTGCCGTGCTGATCGTCTTGTTCAGCCTGATTGCCGATATCCTTTACGGCGTGCTCGATCCGAGGATTCGTTATGACTGAGACCGCAGATCGTACAGCACCGGGCCCGGCACTCGAGGCTTACCGCCCACCACGCAACCAGTGGTGGGATGTCTGGGACCAGTTCAAGACGCATAAGGGCGCGCTCTTTGGCTTGGGCTTTTTCGTCTTTACGCTGCTGTTCGTCTTTGTCGGTCCGCTGATCTGGACCTTGGATGCGCAATATATTGATATCCGCGCGCGCAACGCTGGACCCAGCCTTGCCCATCCGATGGGCACCGACCAGCTTGGCCGCGATACCATGGCGCGCATGATGGCAGGTGGCCAGACATCCATCGCGGTGGGGCTGACGGCAATGGCGCTGGCGCTGATACTCGGCACGCTGGTGGGGGTGCTTGCGGGCTATTTCAGGCGGCTCGATGGGTTGTTGATGCGCACCGCAGACCTTTTTTTGGCAATGCCGCTTTTGCCGCTTTTGTTAGTCACGATCATGCTGTTTCGCGATCCTTTGCGCGCAAATTTTGGGCCCGAAGGGGGTATTTTCGTGCTCATCGTGTTCATGATCGGCGTAACATCTTGGATGCAGACCGCGCGCGTTGTCCGCGCCGACGTCTTGGCGCTGAAGGAACGTGAATTCGTGCTGGCCGCGCGCTCCATCGGGACGCCCAGCCACCGGATGATCACCCGCCATTTATTGCCCAATGTGATGTCGCCCATCATGGTCTCGGCGACGCTGGGCATTGCCAACGCCATCATCACTGAAAGCGCGCTGTCATTCCTTGGCCTTGGGTTTCCATCGGATTTCCCGACATGGGGGCGGCTTTTGTTTGATGCCACCGATTGGCTGACGCAGAACCCCGAGCGGGTGATTTGGCCGGGCATGGCCATCTCGCTCACCGTTTTGTCGGTCAACTATATTGGTGACGGATTGCGCGACGCCCTCGACCCGCGCATCCGGGGACGCTAGGAGAGAGGAAATCTCGAGATTTCCCGTGCGAAAAACCCGGGTTTTTCGCACGGGGAACCCTTGGGTTTTGTGGCCACTTCGCCGCAATCATCCAAAAGGCCCGACCCCATGCCATGGCTCTATCTTTTTTTCGCCATTACGGGCGAGATTATCGGCACGACCGCGCTTAAGGCGTCTGATGGGTTTACCCGGCTTACGCCAAGCCTTTTGGCAATCGTGGGTTACGGGGTGGGATTTTATTTTCTGGCCCTCGTACTGCGCAGCATCCCGCTTGGTATCACCTATGCGATCTGGTCGGGCGTGGGCGTTGCCGCCGTCACGCTGATCGGCTGGTGGCTTTACGGCCAAAGGCTTGATTGGGCGGCCTTGGTCGGTATCGGGCTGATCGTGGCGGGGGTGCTGGTGCTCAACCTGTGGTCGGGTGCCGTACAGTGACGCGACGTCGTTACAAAGCTGTGGCTTGATGCGGTGCTCGATGGCACTAGCCTTTTTACCAATACGTTGATTGAAAGTGACCCTGAGCCTCCGCATCTGAATTGGTC
>JAQCLA010000044.1 GCA_027592105.1 Pseudomonadota bacterium
TGCCTTCACGCCAGATGCGGGCCTTGCCGAAGGGGATGGTGAAATCGGCAATATCGGGCACCTCGAAGGAGCGACCATAAAGGATCTCGTTTTCAAGGAAGATCACAGGGTTTGGGTCACGGATCGCGGTTTTCAGCAAGCCCTTGGCATCAGCCGCTGAATAGGGCTGCACCACTTTCAGACCGGGGATATGGGCATACCATGCCGCGAAATCCTGGCTGTGCTGGGCGGCCACGCGGGCAGCGGCCCCGTTGGGGCCACGAAACACCATCGGCGCACCCATCTGGCCGCCCGACATATAGAGCGTCTTAGCGGCCGAATTGATCACATGGTCAATGGCTTGCATCGAAAAGTTGAAAGTCATGAATTCGACGATGGGCTTGAGCCCGCCAAAGGCCGCGCCGACGCCGATACCGGCAAAGCCATGTTCGGTGATGGGCGTGTCGATGACGCGTTTCGCGCCAAACTCATCAAGCAGACCTTGGGTCACCTTATAGGCGCCTTGGTATTCCGCGACCTCTTCGCCCATGACGAAGACGGTCGGATCGGCACGCATCTCTTCGGCCATCGCGTCGCGCAAGGCTTCGCGCACGGTCTGGGTCTTCATCGGCGTGCCCTCGGGCCAATCGGGGCTGCGGTCGATCGCTGCCGCAACAGGTGCGGCCGCAACGGCGGCGGGCACCTTCTCGGCGGCCTGCGGCGCCTCGGCGGCTTTGGCGGCAGGTGCTGTCATCGTCTCGCCCAACTCGCCGATGATGGCGATGGCGGTATTGACCTTCACACCTTCGGTGCCTTCCGCGATCAGAATCTTGCCGATCACACCCTCATCGACGGCTTCGAATTCCATCGTCGCCTTGTCTGTCTCGATCTCGGCGATGATATCGCCCGCTTTCACGGTATCGCCTTCTTTCACCAGCCATTTGGCCAGCGTGCCTTCTTCCATCGTGGGGGAGAGGGCGGGCATCAAAATCTCGGTTGCCATATCTGTGTCGTCCTCTCAGGCGTAGATGTCTGTCCAAAGCTCTTCGAGCGGCGGCTCGGGGCTTTCCTTGGAGAATTCGGCGGCTTCGTTGACGATATCCTTGATCTCCTTGTCGATCTTTTTCAGATCGTCCTCAGAGGCATGGCCGCCCGTCAGCAACATCTGGCGCACCTGTTCGATGGCGTCGCGCTTTTCGCGCATTTCCTGCACCTCTTCGCGGGTGCGGTATTTCGCCGGGTCCGACATGGAATGGCCGCGATAGCGATAGGTCATCACCTCGAGGATATAGGGGCCTTTACCTGCGCGGCAGTGGGCGACCGCGCGTTCGCCTGCATCCTTTACGGCCAGCACATCCATGCCGTTCACCTCTTCGCCCGCGATGCCATAAGCCTCGCCGCGCTTCCACAGCGCAGGCGACTTGGTGGCGCGGGTGACGGAGGTGCCCATCGCGTAATGGTTATTCTCGATCACGAAGATGACCGGCAAATCCCACAGCTGGGCCATGTTATAGGTCTCATAGACCTGGCCTTGGTTGGCCGCACCATCGCCGAAATAGGTGAAGGTCACGCGGTCATTGCCCAGATACTTGTCGGCAAAGGCCAGACCCGCCCCGATTGGCACCTGCGCGCCCACGATCCCATGCCCGCCATAGAAATGCTTTTCCTTGGAGAACATGTGCATCGAGCCGCCCTTGCCCTTGGAATAGCCCCCGATGCGGCCGGTCAATTCGGCCATCACACCCTTGGGGTCCATGCCGCAGGCCAGCATGTGCCCATGATCGCGGTAAGAGGTCACGCGCTTGTCACCCTCGGAGGCCGCAGCCTCAAGGCCCACAACGACGGCTTCTTGCCCGATGTAGAGGTGACAAAAGCCGCCGATCAGGCCCATGCCATAAAGCTGGCCCGCCTTTTCTTCGAAGCGGCGGATCAAAAGCATATCGCGGTAATAGCGTTTGAGGTCATCGGCCGAAATATTCGGCTTGGCTGCCTCGGTTTTTGCCGCGGTTTTGCGTGGTGGCATGCGGGTCATCCTCCCCCGGATCGCAAAGATAGTTTAACGTTAAACATTTCCCTAACACAGGCAACCGCAGATTGCACCCGGCAATCCTGACGCAGGGGGTTGCACCAGATGCAAGGCTCCTGCGCAGGCGCGCATGGGTTGTGCAGGCGGGCTACGTGTATTTTCGGAAAGATGAAGCCGCGCGCCGATCACGCTCGATCAGGGCAGGACGATCTCATCGGCACGGACATAGCCCAAGACATCGCGCAACTGCTGGTCGAGCAGGTCGAGATCGAGAAATGCATCCGACAAGCGGTGCGTCAAAAGCTCCATCCGCGCCACATCTTGGCTGATCGCGGCCAGCTGCGCCTCAAGACGCGCGGCGTCCGCCTCGATCTGAACCCGCTGAAAAAGCCCGTAATCACCTTGCACGGCGGTAAAGGTGAAATGCGCCGCGATGAACAGCAAGGCGACGGGCAGGATCAAACCACCAAGAGATTTCGTGCGTGTCATGATCGTGCTGCGCTGCCTTTTTCTCGCACCTGTTTCGGTGCGTTGGAGACAGATTCGCATAATGATTCGTGAAAGGGAATCCCTCTTTCACGAAATTGATTCGTTTTTTTGTTCCGTGGGGATCAGCTCGTCGAGGCCGCGTGGATCGCGTCGATGGCCGCTGTGAGTGCGGAGTTGAAATCCGCATCCGACTGATCCGCCGACAACCCTTCGGTCAGGGCGCGCGAAAAGCTTGCGATCATGCCGGGGTTTTGGGCCAGCCGTGCGCAGGCATCATCGCGGCTATAGCCGCCCGACAGCGCCACGACGCGCATCACCGCCGGGTGCGCGATCAAGGGCGCATACAGGCCCGCCTGATCGGGGATGGTCAGCTTCAGCATCACCTGCTGGCCTGCGGGCACGCGGTCCAGCCCCTTGAGCAGGGCTGCCAAAAGCATTTGTTCGGCGGCGGATTTGTCGGGGGCGTTGATATCCACCTCGGGCTCGAGGATCGGGATCAGGCCTTTTGCCAGCACTGCCAGGCCCAGGTCCATCTGTTGGGCGACGATATCGGCAATCCCGCCTGCATCGGCGCCAAGAATGACCGAGCGTTCCTTGGTGCCGAAAATCCCATGCGCCACAGCGCGGTCAAGCAGCGCGTCGAGGCCGGGGATGGGCTTGAGCATCTGCACGCCATTGGCCGGTGCCTCCAGCCCCTTGTCGATCTTGAGGAAGGGGACCACGCCCTTTTCTTCCCACAGATAGCTTGCGGCGGGCTTGCCCGCGATCTCGCGCTCCATGGTCATTTCGAACAAGATGGCACCGATCACCTTGTCGCCGGTGAACCCGGGGGCGGTGGCGATGCGCGCGCGCATGGCATGGATCAGGTCGAACATCTCGGCCTCGGTCGTATAGGCCGTTTCCGGCACGCCATAAAGCCGCAGCGCCTTGGGGGTGGAGCCGCCCGATTGATCGAGCGCTGCTATGAACCCTTGTCCGGTCTGCATCTGGCGGGTCATGGCATCAAGCGACATCGGCGCACTCCTTATGGCATTGGCAATGGCCACTCCATGCCAAAGCGCTTGGCGCCTGTCCATCATGGTGGCGCAAACAGTCGCTCAATCCGTGGTTTCAAGCGCCGCGACACCGGGCAATGTCTTGCCCTCCATCCACTCAAGGAATGCGCCACCCGCCGTCGAGACATAGCTGAAATCATCGGCCACGCCTGCGTGGTTGAGTGCGGCCACCGTATCCCCACCGCCCGCCACCGAGATCAGATCGCCCGATTGGGTCAGCTTTGCCGCAGCGCGCGCGGCGGCGACGGTTGCTGCATCGAAAGGCGCGATCTCAAAGGCACCCAAGGGGCCGTTCCAGATCAGCGTTTTGGCCTGTGCAAAGGCGGCGCTGATCCGCGCGACGGTTTCGGGCCCAGCGTCAAGGATCATCCCCGCCGCTGGCACGGCGTCGATCGCCATCACCTGATGAGGCGCATGGGCGGCGAAAGCCTCGGACACAACGACATCGCTGGGCAAGATGATCTCACAACCCGCCGCAGCGGCCCCTGCCATGATCGTGCGCGCGGTCTCGGCCAGATCATGCTCGCACAGCGATGTGCCGACGCCATGCCCCTGCGCCGCAAGAAAGGTATTGGCCATGCCGCCGCCGATGATCAGCTGGTCGACCTTGCGGGTCAGATTTGCCAAGAGATCGAGCTTGGTGGAAATCTTGGCACCGCCCACAACGGCCACCACGGGGCGGGTAGGGCGGCCCAAGGCCGATTCGAGTGCGGCCAGCTCGGCGGCCATTAATCGCCCGGCGCAACTGGGCAGCAGTCGCGCCACCCCTTCGGTCGAGGCATGGGCGCGATGGGCGGCTGAAAAGGCGTCATTGCAATAGATATCACCCAAGCCTGCAAGAAATTGTGCCATCTGGGGGGCGTTGGCTTCCTCCATCGGGGTGAAGCGGGTGTTTTCGACCAAGACCACGGCATCGGCGGGCAATGCGTCCAATCCGGCGCGGCTGGGTGTCTCGACAAAGGTCACGGGGCGGCCCAAGGCAGCCTCGAGCGCGGGCAGCGTCGCGCGCAGCGACATCTCCGGCACTGGCTTGCCCTTGGGGCGGCCGAAATGGGCCAAAAGCACAGGCTTGCCGCCCTTGGCCAAGATATCGCGGATCGTCGGCACGATGCGCTGGATGCGGGTGTCGTCGGAAACGCGGCCATCTTGCACCGGCACATTGATATCGACACGGACCAACACGGTCTTGCCGCCCATCTCCATGTGATCGAGTGTTTTCCAGCGCATCCTACCCTCCGTCATGGCTTTCGCGTCGCGGTCTTAGCATGCGCCTTGTGACACGCCAGAGACTTCGACAGCTTTGGCGGGCCTATTTTGCAAAAGCTGTCGAGCAGTGCCGCGGCGGCAGGGGCGGAATTGCGCCGCGATCGCCACATCCCGCCCGCGCGCACCTTTACAGATGCTTACCCATCTCGACCGCCGTATCGGCCATGCGGTTCGAAAAGCCCCATTCATTGTCATACCAACTCAAGACCCGGCACAGATTGCCATCCATCACCTTGGTCTGGTCGGTGGCAAAGATCGAGGAATGGGGATCATGGTTAAAGTCTTGGCTGACCAGCTTGTCATCGGTCGCGCCCAAGATGCCCTTGAGCGGGCCGCCTGCGGCGGCGGCATGGATGGCGGCGTTGATCTCGGCGGCGGATGTGTCGCGCGCGGCCTCGAATGTCAGATCGACGACCGAGACATTGGGCGTGGGCACCCGGATCGCCACGCCATCAAGCTTACCATCGAGTTCGGGCAGCACCAGCCCGACCGCCTTGGCCGCCCCTGTCGAGGTGGGGATCATGCTGAGTGCGGCTGCACGCGCGCGGTAAAGATCGCTATGCATCGTATCAAGCGTCGGCTGGTCGCCGGTGTAGCTGTGGATCGTGGTCATGAAGCCGCGCGTGATGCCGATGGCTTGATGCAGCACATGGGCCACGGGGGCCAAGCAATTGGTTGTGCAGGAGGCGTTCGAGACGATCACATCATCGCGCGTCAGCGTCTTGTGGTTCACGCCATAGACGATGGTTTTGTCCGCGCCCTTGGACGGGGCCGAGACAAGCACCCGCTTGGCGCCGTTTTCCAGGTGGATGGCCGCCTTGTCGCGGTCGGTGAAGATGCCGGTGCATTCCAGCACGATATCGATATCGCCCCAAGGTAGCTCGGCGGGGTTGCGCAGCGCGGTCACCGCGATGGGGCCGCGCCCCACGTCGATGGAATGGGCCGTTGTCGTCACCGTGGCGGGAAAGCGTCCATGCACGCTGTCAAAGCGCAACAGATGGGCGTTGGTCTCGACCGGGCCCAGATCATTGATCGCCACGACCTCGATATCGCGGCGGTCCGCTTCGATGATGGCACGCAGCACATTGCGCCCGATCCGACCAAACCCGTTGATGGCGACTTTTACGGTCATGACATGCTCTCCCGTCTATCTGGGCGGCGCGGGCGGCATTGCCGCGAAAGGCCAGCACAGGTTGATATGTTACCGCTAACATTCGCCTTGTAACCAAGACCGAGAAAAAAGGGAAGGGGCTAGCGCCAAAAGGCCATCCAGCTGAGCAAACCAGCAAAGCGCCGCGCAAGCGACAGCGACAAATCCCAATCGAACAGGCTGGCATCCAGCGCCAAGAACCCCGCGATGCAAATCACCAGAAAAATCGCCAACCCGTTGGTCATCGCGGTCCTCGTCACTACGGCGGCCAACCTGCCATGTCGGGGCGCGGCTGGCAAAGGGGAATGCATCGGTGTCGTTCTGCGCGCGTGTGGCCCCAAACGACAGCGCGCGCCCTGTTTGGGGGCGCGCGCGTTAAGATCAGGTTTTTGGCAATGGGCTTAGTGCAAAAGCCGCCCCATCGCCGCCGAGACATCGGCCATGCGCGCCGAAAAGCCCCATTCATTGTCATACCACGCCAGCACCCGCACCGTGCGCCCACCCACGACCTTGGTCTGGTCAGGGGCGAAGATGGCCGAGAATGTAGTGTGGTTGAAATCGATCGAGACCTTGGGCTCGATGTCATAGGACAAGACGCTGCGCATATGTCCCTCGGCGGCTTCACGCATGATCTCGTTCACATCTTGCACTGTCACGCTGCGCCCGGCCTCGAATGTCAGATCGACGCAAGAGACATTGGGCGTAGGCACGCGCAGCGATGTACCGTCAAGCCGGCCTTCCAACTCGGGCAAAACTTCTTTCAGCGCCTTGGCCGCGCCGGTCGAGGTAGGGATCATCGCCATCGCAGCGGCGCGCGCGCGGTAAAGATCCTTGTGGCGGCGGTCCAGCGTGGGCTGGTCGCCCGTGTAGCTGTGGATCGTCGTCATGATCCCGCGCTCGATGCCGATCGCATCGTTCAAGACCTTGGCGATCGGGGCCAGGCAATTGGTCGTGCAAGACCCGTTCGACACGACATGATGCTCGGCCAGCAATTCGCGGTGGTTCACACCATAGACGATCGTCTTGTCGGCATTCTTGGCGGGCGCCGAGACGAGCACCCGCTTGGCGCCGCGCGTCAGGTGGATCGCGGCAGCGTCACGGTTGTTGAAGTTGCCGGTGCATTCCAGCACCACATCGCAGCCTTCCCAATCCAATTCGGCCGGATCATAGGTGGAAAACACCTTCATCGGGCCACGGCCCAGATCCATCGTGTCACCTTGTACGCGCACCTCGCCGGGAAAGCGGCCATGCACGCTGTCGTAACGCAGCAAATGCGCGTTTGTTTCGATCGGGCCAGTGGCGTTGATCTTGACCACCTGCACATCGTTGCGCGCGGCTTCCGTGATATGGGCCAGCGTGCAGCGCCCGATCCGTCCGAAACCGTTGATCCCAAGGGTGATCGTCATACCAAGCCTCATGGTCTGTCGCGCCAGTCTTGGTTTCGCATACCCAAGCATGCCGCATTGGCCAAGGAAAAACCGCCCCGATTCCAGATGTTAGCGTAACCGTTAGCGTCAACATCTGGGGTTTGCGCTAACAACGCCCCGCGATGGCCCAGTGACCAAGATCAAGGCGCGCGCAGGGCAGGCGTGATTTCCTTTCACCTGCGACAGGATCGCACCGACAAAAAGGAGCAAGGCAGATGAGCGCGCTTGGGCTGAAGATCATCGACGAATCCGTGCAACAGGCCAATATCTGGATCAACGCGGTCGATTACCGTGTGGGGCTGGTCAACAAGCAGCGCGCCTATCGCCTTTTGCGTGCGGTGCTGCATGCGCTGCGCGACCAGTTGACCCCCGACACCGCCGCGCATCTGTCGGCGCAATTGCCGATCTTCGTGCGCGGCATCTTTTACGAAGGCTACAACCCCTCCAGCATGCCCGCCGCGATCCGCGACAAGGATGATTTCATCGCCCGCGTCGTGGCGATCTTCGGTCCAGAGCCGCCCGAGGATATCACAGGTGCCATCGGCGGGGTTTTCGATGTGCTCGACGCGCGCCTCTCGCCGGGGGAAATGGCGCAGCTGCGCGGGCAAATGGCCCGCGATATCCGGGCGCTTTTCGCCGATTAAGCCGCTTTGGGCGCGGTCGGATCAGGGCTAAGCGCGCGCGCGCCGGAAAAGTCGCTGGCACGCGGCCCCTTTTCTTTCCTGCGCGCCTCGCCTATGCGGGATCGGCCCGTGCCATGACGGGTGGCGAAAAAGACCACTGCATTGACCGAGATCCTGACAACCACCGAGGCGCTAGCGGCTTTTTGTTCCAAAGCTGCACAAGCCCCCTATGTCACCGTCGATACGGAATTCCTGCGCGAGCGGACCTATTTCGCACAGCTTTGCCTTGTGCAGCTTGCGATGCCCGGCGTCGATGATGCCCAAGCCGTTTTGGTCGACCCGCTGGCCGAAGGGATCTCGCTCGACCCGCTTTATGCGCTGTTTCGCAATCCCGATGTCATCAAGGTGTTCCACGCAGCCCGCCAAGACCTCGAGATCTTTCATGTCGAGGGTGGGGTTGTACCAAGCCCGTTGTTCGACACGCAGGTCGCGGCGATGGTCTGCGGCTTCGGCGATCAGGTCGGCTATGAGACCTTGGTGCGCAAGATCGCGCGCGCCAATCTCGACAAATCCTCGCGCTTTACCGATTGGTCGCGCCGTCCCCTGAGCGACGCGCAAAAGACCTATGCGCTGGCCGATGTGACGCATCTGCGCCAGATCTATGAATATCTCAAGGCCGAGTTGGGGCGCACCAAGCGCACCCAATGGCTGGAAGAGGAATTGGCCCAGCTGACCGATGCCTCAAGCTATATCGTCGATCCTGACGCCGCGTGGCAAAGGCTGAAGCTGCGCACGAGTTCCGGGCGCACCTTGGCCATCGCCAAGGAATTGGCCGCCTTCCGCGAGCGGTATGCCCAGCAAAAGAACATCCCCCGCAGCCGCGTGATCAAGGATGACGCGCTGATCGAACTGGCCTCGACCAAACCGCGCAGCTTGGCCGATCTGTCGAAATCCCGCCTGTTGCTGCGCGATGCGCGCAAGGGCGAGATTGCCGAAGGTCTGGTTGCGGCGGTGGTGGCAGGGCTCGATATGCCCGCCGAGCGTCAGCCCGAGATGCCGGAGGGGCGGGATCGCTCGAACCTCAACAGCGCGCTGGCCGATCTGTTGCGCGTCCTGCTCAAGGCCAAGGCCGAAGAGGCAGGCGTTGCCACCAAGCTAATCGCCTCCTCCGCCGATCTCGATGATATCGCGTGCGGCGATCACAACGGGATCTGGGCCACCGGTTGGCGGCGCGAGGTTTTTGGCAATGACGCGCTGCGCCTCGTGCGCGGTGAGATCGCGCTTTCGGCCAAGGGCGACCGGGTCAAGATCGTTTCGGTCTGATCGCCGGTCACACAGCCCTATCGGCGTGTGATGCTCCGCCGGTTCTCGGCCCCGACCACGGTGATCGTGCGGATGCCCCGCAGGTCGAATTGCGACAATTCCAGCCCGGTGATGACCTCACGCGATTGCGGCGTGCCTGCTGGCGTGGGCGTTGGCGGCGGAAACACGCGAAACTCGTAGATCAAGGCCCCGTTTTCGCGGGCCACCTCGACCAGATCGGCCTCCCAATGGCCTTGGGTTTGTGGGCGGCCCATCGCGCGCAAGATCACGCCTTGTGCCGTGGGGTCGATGGAAAAGGCCACCACTTCGCTGACCAAGAACCGACGATCAAGCGGGTTTTCGGGGATGGTTTCACTGACCCGCACCCGCTCTTCGCGGCCCTCGCCGAACCAGTTGAACGGGTTGATGCGCGTGCCGCAGGCAGCAAGGCTCGTCATCAGGGCAAGGGCAAGGATCACGCGCAGCATGTGGCACTCCGTCGGTCTGTCACGCTTCTGTGCTAGCGCAGGACGGGTGCGAAGGAAAGCCGCCTCTGGACCTCGGCGCGCGGCTTGCATAGGTCATGGGTGCATGCATCACCCAACAGGAGTGCGCCCAGATGGCAAGCGCCGCCTTCGAAGAGATCGCCGAAACCTTTGAATTCCTCGAAGATTGGGAAGAGCGTTATCGCCATGTCATCGATATGGGCAAGGCGATGGCACCGCTCGATGATGCTTTCAAGGTGCCCGCGACCAAGGTGGATGGCTGCGCCTCTCAGGTCTGGATCTTGCCGCAGATCGACGGGCAGGGGGCAGGCGCGGTGTTCCATTTCCAAGGCGAAAGCGACGCGATGATCGTGCGCGGGCTGATCGCTGTGTTGCATGCGCTTTACGATGGGCTGAATGTGGCCGAGGTCATGGGCGTGGATGCTGGTGCCGAATTGGCGCGGCTGGGGCTCAACGATCACCTGTCTGCGCAGCGGTCGAACGGGTTGCGCGCCATGGTTGAGCGTATCCGCTCGCTGGCGGCGGAAAAGCTGGCGGGCTAGGGGCGCGAAAAGCCTCGGATTTTCCGGCGCTCAAAGCCGCGACATGGCCACTTCAAGATCGCCGTAGCCAGTCAAGCGCCGTTCGAAGTCTAGCTTGAGAAATGCCGCGCAAGCCTTTGCTTTTTCTGTTAATTCCGGATCATCCGTCTGGGCTTGATAGACCAGCTTGGTGTAATTTCCGAAATACATATCGCGCAGCTGCGGAAAGCGGTCGAGCCCGAGGGGCTTGGTCACGAAAGCATCGAACTGGCGCACCAAGAAATCGGTCAGGTAAAAGGCCGTCATCTCGTCGCGGTCGGCAAAGACCGCGTTGCCTTCGAAAAAGCTGTAGCAATGTGGCCCTTCCAGCATGCCCACGCCCAAACGGTCGCAAACGGCCTGCAACAGCCCCCCCGTGCCGCAATCGGCGTATAGCACGAAAACCTGCGCGTAATCCTTGCCGCGCGCGGTCACGGCCGCCTCTACCGCGTCGGGGATGCGCTCGGGGTGGTTGTGCAAGATCGCGGGCAGGCAATGCAGATCGAGATGATCCCAACCATTGGTGGATTTGAGGTCCAAGATCTCGCGCGCAAGCGCCCCACAGCCGATCAACAGCACGCGGCCCCGCCCCTCGGGGGCAAGGCCGGTTTCAAGCAAGCTGTCATCATCGAGCAAGGTCATGATCGGTTTATGCCTGAGGTGGGCCGCGGCGCAAAGCCCTTGCCGCGACAAGGCGTGGTCCCAAAACCGACAGCACAAGCCCCGCCAGAACCACGGCGCCTGCCAAGGCCTCGGCCCCGGTGATACGCTCGCCCAAAACAATGGCCGCCGTGCCCATGCCGACCAGCGGGATCAACAGCGCAAAAGGCGTGACCTGTGCGGCGCGGTGGCGCGACATCAGCGTGCCCCAGATCGAATAGCCCACGACAGTGGAAATCAGCGCCACATAGATCACCGCCAACCATCCTTTGAGGCTGAGGGCGGCGATCGCGGCCAAGGGCGCGTCGGTTTCGATCAACAACGACATCCCCAGCATCGGCAGCGGTGGCACAAGGCAGGCCCACGAAAACAGCGCCAGCATGTCCACACCGGGTAGGCGGCGCAGCACCAGATTGCCGATGGCCCAGCACAGCGCCCCGCAGAGGATCAGTGCAAGGCCCACAAGCGTGATATTGCCGCCAGAGATCAGCCCAAAGAGCGCAAGGCCCAAGACCGCAAGCGCGATGCCCAAGCCTTGCACAAATGTGACCCGCTCGCCAAAGGCCGCCCATGCCATAATGATCGTCATCGGCACTTGGCTTTGAATGATGAGCGAGGCAAGCCCGGCGCTTGTGCCAGCCGTCAATCCGCTGAAAAGAAATGCGAATTGCCCCATATTGATCAACGCGCCCACCGCGATGATCGCGGGCCAGCTTGCCGGACGGGGAAACAGGAACAACAGCGGGATCAGGATCGCAAAGCGCAAGCCCACGAACAACAGCGGCGGCAATTCTTCCAGCGCCAGCTTCATGCCGGTGAAATTCGACCCCCAGGCAAGGATCACCACCAGCACAAGCGCGATATCGCGCGGCGGCATCAACTCGGCCTCGCTGTGGGCGGCTGGACGCGACGAAGTGGCCCTCGGCACGGGGGGGCTGACCACCGCAGCGCCATCATAGATCACTCGCGAACATTACCAGCCGCTCGCCTGTCCGGGTCCATCGCATGCTTTGCCAAAAGCCTTCGGCCTCGGCGGTCGGGTCGGCCACCACCCAGATGTCGTGGCACGCGATGCTGCGGGCATGGTCCATGCAAGTCATCACAAGCCGCGTACCGATCCCTTGCCGCCGCCATGGCCCGGCCACGCCCAATTCATTGATCCACCAGCTATCTTGCTTGTCGGGGTGGTGATAGATCACTCCCGAACACATGCCGATCAATTGGTCGCCATCGACGGCCACGGCGATTTGCAAGTGGTCGGCTGCAAGAAAGCGTTCCAGCAAATGACGGTCGACCGGCCCGTCGAACACATCCTCATGGACGTGTGCGAACAGGCCGGCGTCGATCCGGCGTGCAATGAAGACGGAGACGGCCATGCGCCATCCTTAGCGCGGAAAATTGGCCCGGCCCAGTGGCGTCGCTCTGGGCCGGACGAGATCAGGCGCGCGCGGCCATCTGGTTATGGCGGCGCAGCACGAATTCCTTGGCCGTTTCCACCGCCACGGCGGCGTCGCGGCAATAAGCATCCGCACCGATCGCGCGGCCGAATTCCTCGTTCAAAGGCGCGCCACCGACCAAGATGATATAGTCGTCGCGGATGCCCTTTTCCTTCATCGTGTCGATCACGACCTTCATATAGGGCATGGTCGTGGTCAGAAGGGCCGACATGCCAAGGATATCGGCACCTTCGGTTTCCAGCGCGTTCAGGTAGTTTTCCACGGCATTGTTGATGCCCAGATCGACCACTTCAAAGCCTGCGCCTTCCATCATCATGCCGACAAGGTTCTTGCCGATGTCGTGGATGTCGCCCTTGACGGTGCCGATCACCATCTTGCCGATGCGCGGCGCGCCGGTCTCGACCAGAAGCGGTTTGAGAATCGCCATCCCGCCTTTCATCGCATTGGCCGCCATCAGCACTTCGGGAACGAACAAGATCCCGTCGCGGAAATCATTGCCCACCACGGTCATGCCGCCGACCAAGGCCTTGGTCAGA
>JAQCLA010000045.1 GCA_027592105.1 Pseudomonadota bacterium
CTCACGGGTGAGCAACACCCACGATAAAGCGCCGCTCGTCGCTACGCGTACACCAAATCCGGGCTGGGAGGCGTCATAGACATCATATCGCTTATCTTTCGGCTTGAGCGAACGGATGAGCGCGTCAGTCAGCCGGACCGTTGACAGCTTAGGCATTATGGGGTTCCATATGGGTGCCAAAATTGATGGGCTAGTGTGCATCAGTATGGTACGCAACGGGACAGAATATTCAATATAATATGATATATTTAAGGAAAATGCTGAACTATGGTTCAGCGTGAAACTATCTAGCAGATAATTGTGGATCAGGAGGTCCCCCGTTCAAGCCGGGGCGCTGGTACCACCCCTCACTCCCCGATGCGGAATTCCTGCACCAAGGTGCGGGTCGTGCTGTCGTAGATGCGGATCACCCCATCATCGCTGACGATCACGCTTTGCCCGTCGATCACGCTGATGCCCACCGCCCCGACCCCTGCGGGCAGGGTGAAATCGCCCGGTGCCACAAACACAGGCGCAGAAGTTGCGTTCAGCCGGATGACAAGCAGCGCCACGATGGTTATGACGCCGATGATCATCACCGCGGTCAGCACCGTCACCAACACCTTCAACCACCGAAGGGAGGCGGGCAGCGCATCGGGCAATTCCGCGTCAGGGGGCGTTTTCATGGGCAGGGCCACTCGCATCGTTACGGTCCTGATCGGCCCGGACCCGGCCGGCCGCCTTGATAAGGCACTGGGCGACGCCGTGCCAGAGCACGAGGCGCTCAGCCGTTCGCGGTTGGCCCGCTTGATCGCCGATGGGGCCGTGGCGGTCAATGGCGCGGTTGTCACCGAACTGCGCGCCAAGCTGGCCGAGGGGGACCGTGTCGATATCACGATCGACGAGGCCACCGAAGTCGCCACCGCGCCCGAGGCCATCGCGCTGAGCGTGGTCTATGAAGACGATGAGCTGATCGTCATCAACAAACCCGCCGGGATGGTCGTGCATCCCGCACCCGGCACGCCAGATGGCACCTTGGTCAATGCGCTCTTGCATCACTTCGGCGGCAATCTCTCGGGGATCGGCGGCGAAAAACGCCCCGGCATCGTGCATCGCATCGACAAGGAAACTTCGGGCCTGTTGGTCGTGGCCAAATCCGACCGCGCCCATCATGGGCTGGCCGACCAATTCGCCGATCATTCCATCGAACGCGAATATATCGCGCTGTGCCATGGTGCGCCTGATCCCGGCGATCCGCGCTTGAACGGGGTGCGCGGCGTGAATTTCGAGTCGGGCGGCATCCTCAAGATCACCACCCAATTGGCCCGCCACAAGACCGACCGCCAGCGTCAAGCGGTACTGTTCCAAGGCGGCCGCCATGCGGTCACCCGCGTCAAGCTCGAGGAAAACTTCGGCCCCGTCGCGCGCGTGGCCTGCCGGCTGGAGACAGGGCGCACCCACCAGATCCGTGTGCATATGACCCATGTGGGTCATGCCTTGATCGGCGATCAGGTCTATGGCGGGCGTAGGCGCGTGTCGGACAAAATGCTAGGCGCAGGTCTGGCCGCGCGGATCAACGTCTTTCCACGCCAAGCCCTGCATGCCGCAAAGCTTGGCTTTTGCCACCCGGTCACAGGCGACGATCTGCTGTTTTCCGCCGATCTGCCCGAAGATATGGCTGCATTGGTGCATGATCTGCGCGCGGTTACCGCCTGATCTGTGCGAATTCGCAATGGTTCATCACGAAATTGCGACTTGCTGTTCATCTACGCGAGGCTCATGATCTGAACTCTTCGGTTCACTTCCACCTCTTGACAGAAAGTTAACCGATTTTACATAAACCCCGATGCAACCTGATAGGGGGCTTTATCGATGGCCAGCTACACCAATTTGCCGGCACCGTCGCCGGAACAGGGTCTGAACCGTTATCTCCAGGAAATCCGGCGTTTCCCGATGCTGGAGCCGGAAGAGGAATATATGCTGGCCAAGCGCTGGGTCGAAGATCAAGACCGCGACGCGGCCCATAAGCTTGTCACCTCGCATCTGCGCTTGGCTGCGAAAATCGCCATGGGCTATCGCGGCTACGGCCTGCCGCAGGCCGAGGTGATCTCCGAGGCGAATGTGGGCCTGATGCAGGCGGTCAAGAAATTCGATCCCGAAAAGGGCTTTCGCCTTGCCACCTATGCGATGTGGTGGATTCGCGCCGCGATCCAAGAATATGTCCTGCGCTCTTGGTCGATGGTCAAACTCGGCACAACCAGCGCGCAGAAAAAGCTGTTTTTCAACCTGCGCAAGGCCAAGGCCCGCATCGGCGCGCTGGAAGAGGGTGATCTGCGCCCCGAAAACGTCGCGCGTATCGCCCATGATCTCGGCGTGACCGAGACCGAGGTGATCTCGATGAACCGGCGTCTGTCGGGGGGCGATGCCTCGCTCAACGCGACCATCGGCTCCGAGGATGATGGCGCGACGCAATGGCAAGACTGGCTGGAAGATACCGATGCCGATCAAGCGGGCGATTACGCCGAGCGGCAAGAATATGAAAGCCGGATGTCCCTGATGACACAGGCGATGGAAGTGCTCAACGAGCGCGAGCGCGATATCCTGACCCAACGCCGCCTGCGCGACGATCCTGTCACGCTCGAGGATCTGTCGGCCGTCTATAACGTCAGCCGCGAACGCATCCGCCAGATCGAGGTGCGCGCCTTCGAAAAGCTGCAAAAGCGCATGCGCGATCTGGCCCGTGAACAGGGCATGCTGGCCACCGCCTGAACGGGCGCCTCAAGCAAATCAAGGCGGCGCGGGGGAAAATCCCGCGCGCCGTTTTGCATTCGCGCCTTGCCCCACGCCCCTGATGGCCGCTACCAAATGCGTCGGATGCAGGGGAAGGCGCGCATGACCGATCATATTCGTTGGGGCATTCTGGGTGCTGCGGGCTTTGCGCGCAAAACCATGGCCCCCGCCTTGAACGAGGCGCGCCGCGCGCGGCTTGTCGCGCTGGCCACCCGCGATCCCGCCCGCGTCGCGCCCTTTGCCGCCATCGCGCCGGGGCTGCGGGTCCATGACAGCTATGACGCCCTTTTGGCCGATCCCGAGATCGACGCCGTCTATATCCCGCTGCCCAACGCGCTGCATGTCGATTGGTCGATCCGCGCGGCCCAAGCGGGCAAGGCAGTTCTGTGCGAAAAGCCCATCGGCCTGCACGCGTCAGATTTCGACCGGTTGATCGCTGCGCGCGAAAAGACGGGCAAGCTGATCGCCGAGGCATGGATGCCCGCTCATCACCCGCAATGGGCCGCGGTGCGCGACTTGATCGCCGCGGGCCGCTTGGGCGCGCTGCATAGCGTTACGGGGGCCTTTACCTATGGGCTGGCCGACCCCGGCAATATCCGGCTTTCCGCCGATCTGGCGGGCGGTGCGCTGCGCGATGTGGGCGTTTATCCCATCGGGGCTTTTCGCTTCGCCACAGGCCTAGAGCCAGAGGTGATCTGGGCTGATGCGATTATGGAAAACGGCGTCGACACCTCCGCTTGGGTGCAGGCGCGCGCGGGCGATATCCGGTTTTCCTTCCATGTCTCGATGCGCACGACCCGCTATCAATCCATGGTCTTCGAAGGCAGCCATGGGCGGCTCAGCGTCATGGCCCCCTTCAACCCCGGCCAATATGGCCAAGCCGATCTGATCTTGGCCATCGAGGGCCAGCCCCAGCGCACCATCTCTTTCCCCGATGCGCGGCAATACGCGCTGCAAGTCGAAGCTGTTGCTGCGACCCTTCTCGACGGGGCCGCTTTCCCTTATCCTCTGGAGGCCGCGCGCGGCACACAGGCCGCAATCGACGCAGTATTTGCAACGCTGGATGAGAAAGGTGTCGGGTATGGACCGCAATGATGACGACAAGATCGAGGGCCGCTTGAACGGCGAACAGCCCGATACAACCAAGGACGGGATGGGCCAGCGCCTGCTTTACATGGTGCTGATCTGGATCATGCTCAGCCTCAGCCAAACGGTTCTGACGCTGCTCACCGTGGTGCAATTCATCATCATGCTGGTCAATACCGGCGAGCGGAACAAGCGTCTGGCCGATTTCGGCACCGATCTCGGCATCTGGATGGCCAAGGCCGCGCGCTACCAATCCGCGGCCTCCGAGGTCAAACCCTGGCCTTGGACCGATCTGGATTGACGCGCCTGCATCGCGGCCCATCTCCCAGCGTGACCACATCGCGCCACAGGAGCAAGCCAGATGTCAGACGACACCCCGATCATCGCCCAGAAATCGCCCTTTCCTGTCGAGGTATCGGCCGGAAAGACCTATTTCTAGTGCAGCTGTGGCCGGTCGCAAAACCAGCCCTTCTGCGATGGCTCGCACAAGGGTACGCCGTTCCAACCTCAGAAATGGACCGCCGAGAAAGATGGCCGCGCGTTTTTCTGCGGCTGCAAGGCCAGCGCGAACAAGCCGCTTTGCGATGGGGCGCATAACCGGCTTTAGACCCGGCGAACACTCTGCGCGAAAAGTATCCGAGCGAATTTGTAAGGATTGACTTTTCCGACTGAAACAATCAGGTTTGGGGGCGATTCGCATCGCAGGAGCCCCCAATGCCCGCGCGCCCATATGCCAGTGCTTCGCATGAGCGCCAGACAGGCGCGGCCGTTTCGGTGGCGGCGGAATTGCTGGCGGAATTCGGCGGCGCGGTCTGCCCCTCGCTTTGCGCAGCACTCGAACGATTGATCGACCGCCAGACCACCGGCCAATCCGGGGGGGTGCGATGATCATCTGTCACTGCACCGGCATCACCGACACCGAGATCCACAGCGCCATCGACTGGATGCGTGCCGCCGACCCCGACACGATCATCACTCCGGGCAAACTCTATCGCGCGCTGGGCCGCAAACCCGATTGCGGCGGCTGTTTGCCGCTTTTCATGGCGACGATGGCCGCCTCACCCGCGATGGGCGTGCCGGCCCACTTGCGCGGCCTGCGCCGCCGGGAGAGCGCCACCTGACAAGATTTTGCGCACAGGATTTTGCGTGGCGTCATAGTTCCCGAGATCTGACGTTGCCATATCACCAGCCGTTCGGGCGATGGGTCCACTGGCCAGACAAAAGGAGCAACAACCATGAAGGGCGACGCCAAAGTCATCGAATATCTCAACGCGGCGCTGCGCAGCGAACTGACGGCCGTGAGCCAATACTGGCTCCACTACCGCCTACAGGAAGATTGGGGCTATGGCCGCATCGCCGCCAAATCGCGCGCCGAAAGCATCGAAGAGATGCACCATGCCGACAAGATGATCGCGCGTATCATCTTCCTCGGCGGCCATCCCAATCTGCAAAAACTCGACCCGCTGCGCATCGGCCAGACCTTGCGCGAAACGCTCGAGGCCGACCTCGCCGGCGAACATGACGCCCGCGCCCTCTATATCGAAGCGCGCGATCACTGCGAAAAGGTCAGCGACTACGTCACCAAGGCGCTGTTCGAAGAACTCATCTCCGATGAGGAAGGACATATCGACTTTCTCGAAACCCAGATCGACCTGTTCGACCGTCTGGGCGAGGCGAATTACGGCCTGTTGCAGGCAAAACCCGCGAACGAGGCCGAGTGACCATGCCGCGGTGCACCCAACCGGCGCACCGCCCGCACAGCGAGCCTCAGCCCTCCATCGCCTCCAACTCGTCGATGAAGCCTTCGATCATCGACAACCCCTTGTCCCAAAACGCAGGGTCGGAGGCATCCAGCCCAAAGGGCGCCAGCAAGTCCTTGTGGTGCTTCGATCCGCCTGCCTTGAGCATGTCGAAATACTTGTCCTCGAACCCCGGCGCGCCCTCGGCATAGACTGCGTAAAGCGCATTCACCAATCCATCGCCAAAGGCATAGGCATAGACGTAAAAAGGCGAATGCACGAAATGCGGGATATAGGCCCAAAAGGTATCATAGCCCTCCATGTAGTCAAAGACCGGCCCAAGGCTTTGGGCCTGCACGCTCATCCACAGCGCGCCGATATCCTCGGGTGTCAATTCCCCCTCGCGGCGCGCGGCGTGCAGCTTGCACTCGAAATCGTAAAACGCGATCTGGCGCACGACCGTGTTGATCATATCCTCGACCTTGCCCGCCAGCAGCACCTTGCGGGCAGCTTGGTCCTTGGCCTCGGCCAGCATGGTGCGGAAGGTCAGCATCTCACCGAACACGCTCGCCGTCTCGGCCAAGGTGAGCGGCGTGGCCGAGAGCAATTCGCCCTGCTCGGCGGCCAATCGCTGATGCACGCCGTGGCCCAATTCATGGGCCAGGGTCATCACATCGCGCGGTTTGCCCAAATAGTTCAGCATGATGTAAGGATGCACATCGCTGACGGTCGGATGGGCGAAGGCACCCGGCGCCTTGCCTTCCTTCACGGCCGCATCGATCCAGCCTTGGGTGAAAAACGGCTCGGCCAGTCGGGCCAGATCGGGGTGGAACCCCGCATAGGCGCGGCTGACCAGATCGCGCGCCTCTTCCCAGCCGAAAATGCGGTTCTCCTGCAGGGCCAAGGGCGCGTTGCGGTCCCAGACCTGCAAACGCTCCAACCCCAGCCACTTGGCCTTCAGCGCGTAATAGCGATGGCTCAGCCTTGGGTAGGCCGCCACCACCGCATTGCGCAGCGCCTCGACCACCTCGGGCTCCACATGGTTCGACAAATGTCGCCCCATCTGTGGGCTGGGCAGCTTGCGCCAGCGGTCCGAGATTTCCTTTTCCTTGGCCAGCGTGTTGTGCACCCGCGCAAACAGCGGGAGTTTCTCGCCAAACCCCTCGGCCAGCGCGCGCGCGCCTGCCTCGCGCCGCGCGCGGTCGGGATCGGTCATCAGGTTCAGCGTCGCCTCGATGCCCAAGGGCTCCGCCTCGCCTGCAACCGCGAAATGCATCCCCGCGATGGTCTCATCGAACAGCTTGTTCCATGCACTCGCCCCCACGACCGATTGATCATGCAGGAATGTCTCCAACTCATCGGACAGCTGATAGGGTGCCATCGCGCGCATCCGGTCGAAGACGGGGCGGTAACGCGCCAAATCCGGATCTGCGCCAAAGACCGCCTCGTAATGCGCCTGCGCAATGCGGTTGAACTCGAGGCCGAAAAACACCAGCGCCGTCGTGGCCGCGGTAATGCGGTCTTGCATATCCGACATGAACTTGGCCCGTGCGGGGTCGGTCGTATGCTGGTAATAGCGCAATCCCGCATAGGACATGATCCGCCCCGCGACCCGGTCGATCGCCTCGTAGCGGCGCACGCAGGCCAGCATCGCGGCCGCATCCAATGCCGCAAGATGCCCTGCATAGGCGGCGGCGAAATCCGCGCATTCCCCCTCCAGCCAAGCCAGATCGCGGTGCAATTCCGGCGCATCGGGCGCTGTGTAAAGATCGGCGAGATCCCATTCGGGCAATCGCCCCAGCGGCATACCGCCGGCATCCGTGGCGGCATCGCGGGCAATCTGGGCAGCAAAGGGCAGGGTCATATCGCACCTCATGAAACGCATCTTTCCCCCGATATGCCCTTCCGCGCCCAAGGTCTCAACCCGCAGCGGCGCCAATCCTTCTCTGTTGCATAAATATCCCGGGGGGCGGCGGCCCAAAGGGCCGTCGGGGGGCTGGCCCCCCGCTTGCGCCACGCCTGTGGCGCGTGCTCAGATATCCACCGCGCCGCCTTCGCCGATCGGGGGCAAATCCGGCGCGGCCTCCAAGGGCGGGGCATCGGGTGCGCGGCGGATCACGATATCGCCATTGGGCAAAAGCTCGGGCAATTGGTAATGCGACAGATCATCGACCAGCGTGCCCAGACGCTCCAGCATCGGCACCACCTCGTCCTCCAAAAGCGGGCGCATCTCGTCCATCAGCCCCTCGAATATCTCGCGCGCACCTTCGCCCAGTAACGCAAGCCCGCGGCGCAGATCGTCCTCGGGTGCGGGGGTTTGTGCGGGCGCAGGAGCGGCCAGCCCCAAAGCCACCGCAAAGCAGAGCATCCGGAAAACGGCCTGTCGCATGGTCGAACCCTCCATGTTCCTTGCCGGTATATGGGAAGCCAAACCGCCCATGTCACCCCACGGGATCACGCGTTGCGGCTTGCGATCTCTTCCCAGGCGCGGTTGATCGCGATCAGCCGCCGCTCGGCCAGCCGCATCGCTTCCTCCGGCACGCCGCGCGCCATCATCCGGTCGGGATGGGCCGCGCGCACCGCCGCACGCCATGCCGCGCGGATCTGATCAAGGCTCATCTCGGGGCTTACACCCAAGACCGTATAAGGGTCGGGCGCGGCATCGGCGACGTAGGCCGCGCGGATGCGACGAAACGCAGGCTCGCTCAGCCCGAAAATCTCGGCCACCCGCGCCAAGAAGGCATCCTCGGCTGGGTGATAGGCCCCATCGGCTGTGGCGATATGAAACAACCCGCCCATCAGATCGCCCAAGACGCCGTTGCGCGCGCGCCCGCGAAACATCCGCGCGATGCCTGCGGCATATTCCTCGAAGCCCGCCACATCCTCGCGCGCAAGGTTGAAGACACGCGCCGCCGCGCGCTCTTCGGCGGGGGGGATGTGAAACACCTGGCGAAAGGCCATCACCTCGTCGCGGGTCACCCGGCCATCCGCCTTGGCCATCTTGGCCGACAGCGCGATCACCGCGATGGTAAAGGCGACCGATCGCTCGGGCGGGCTGCGCAGCCGGTCGAAAACAGTCGACAGCCCCTCACCTTTGGCAAGGGCCGAGAGCGCGTCTTGAATGCGAGACCACAGCGACATGGCGGCGGTCTTAGCCCAAAACCCATGCCCCTGTCAGCGCAAAGCGCATTCGTTCACAGCATTTTCTGCATCAAGACCAGATCGTACCAGCGCCCGAATTTCCAGCCCACCTCCGGCAGCCGCGCAATTTCGCGATAGCCCAAAGCGGCGTGAAATCCGGCGCCGCCCCCATTCTCGCCTGCCACGCCTGCGATCATCGAATGCATGCCTGCTGCGCGCGCATGCGCCTCGGCCGCCACCATCAAGGCGCGGCCCAGCCCCGCCCCGCGCGCGCCTTGCGCCACATGGATCGAATGCTCGACCGTATGGGCATAGCCCGGCCCTGACCGAAACTGGCCATAGATCACGAACCCCACGACCGCGCCTGCCGCCTCGGCCACGAAACAGGGCTGATCGATGATCTGCACCGCAAGCGCCTCGGGGTCTTTCTCGGCGGTGGTAAAGGTTTGCGCCGTATCGCGGATCACATGGTTCCAGATCGCGGCGATCGCTTGTGCATCTGCGGGCGTCGCCTGTCGGATCACAACACAACCTCACCATTGGGCGTGGCGATCCGCGCCTCCATCCGTGGCACGGGCGCTTCCACCACCGAAATCCGCGCATCCGTGATAAGCGGCGCCAACGCTTCGCGGAGCGCGCTTGCCTGCGGCGAAAAAAGTGTCAGCCCCACCAGCCGCGCGCCCAGATCGGTCAACCTTGGGGCGGGGTGCGCGGTGCCCTGCCACTGGATCAGTGCCGGAAACAGCCCGTCAAAAGGCAAGATCCCATCCTCGGGCACGCCCATACGCCAGCGCAGATCGGCGCGCGCCAGGTCCCATGGCCGCCCCGTGCCGGGGGGCGCATGCGCCAAGGTCGCCTCCAGATCATCGCAGCGGCAAATCCATGTCGTGGCGCGCGGCGCGCCGGTGAAACGGTCCAGATCGAACCAGCGCGGCTGGGCAGGGGTGGCAGCTTCCGGGTCAATGGCGATCACCTCGAGGTAATCGGGGCCAAGCGACATCAGCCGGTTATGTGTGCCCATATGCGGATGCTGCCCACCGGGCTGCAGGGTCAAGCCCAGCTTGGCCTCCACTGCCTGCGCGCCCGCCGCCAGATCGGTTGCCGCCACCGCGATATGATCAAGAACCAGCATCCGTGTCGTCCCCCGCCCGCATTACGTCGCCCGCCGCCTTGCACGCAGGGTCGAAACCTTTTCTTGTCCCCCCCATGTCCGAGGTCAAGTCCGCGCTGCGCCAAACTGCCTATGCCGCCCGCAAGGGGGCCTTTGCGCTCTGCGCACAAACAGGCGCGGTTGCGGCCGCGACCACCCATCTTCTGGCCGAGATCGGCCCGGCCCAAGGCCGCGTGATCGCGGGCTATCTGCCCATCCGCACCGAGATCGATCCGCGCCCCGCGATGGCCGCCCTCCATCATGCGGGTGCGCGCATCGGCGTGCCGGTGATCGCAGGGCCGGGCTTGCCCCTCGATTTCCGCCTCTGGACACCCGATACCGCCCTCATCCCTGGCCCATTCGGCGCGATGATCCCGGAAAGCGGGGATTGGGTCACGCCCGACACGCTGATCGTGCCACTTGTGGGCTTTGACACCGCCTGCAACCGCTTGGGCTATGGCGGGGGGTTTTATGACCGCACGCTTGCGCGCCTTGCCGCCGCAAGCCCCGTGCGTGCCATCGGTTTGGCCTTTGCCGCGCAAGAGTTGCCCCCCTTGCCCCTTGAGCCTACCGATATCGCCCTCGACGCCATCGTGACCGAGACAGGCGTGATCCGGCCTGCGACCCAGCCATGATGCGCGTTTTCCCGCTTGCCCCGCCGCGCGCCCGCGCCTAAGCCAAGGCCATGCGTATTCTCTTTCTTGGCGACGTGATGGGGCGGGCAGGGCGCGCCGCGATCACCGAGCATCTGCCCACACTCCGCACGGACTGGCGCCTCGATTTCGTCGTGGTCAACGGCGAGAATGCGACCGCTGGCGCGGGCCTCTCGGCGGGCCATGCCAAGGAATTGCTCGATGCCGGTGCCGATTGCCTGACCTTGGGCGATCACGCCTTCGACCAGCGCGACATGCTGCAATTCATCACGCAAGAGCCGCGCATCCTGCGCCCGCTCAATTTCGCCAAGGATGCGCCGGGTGCGGGTGCGCGCGTCTATCAAGCGCGCGGCGGCAAACAGGTGCTGGTGGCCCAAGCCTTGGGTCAGGTTTTCATGAAACGCCCCTTCGATGATCCTTTCTCGGCGCTCGACGCGGTGCTTAAGAAATTCCCGCGCGGCGGCAATGTGCAGGCCGCGCTGATCGACATCCATGCCGAGGCGACATCCGAGAAAATGGCCATCGGCCATTTCTGTGACGGGCGCGCCAGCATGGTTGTGGGCACCCATACCCATGTGCCGACGGGTGACGCGATGATCTTGCCCGGTGGCACCGCCTATCAATCCGATGCCGGCATGTGCGGCGACTACAATTCCGTCATCGGCATGGACAAAGCCGAGCCGATGCGCCGCTTCATCACCGGCATGCCGCGCGAGCGTTTCACCCCCGCGTCGGGCGAGGCGACGCTGTCGGGGCTGATGATCGAGACCGATGACCGCAGCGGCGTGGCACTTGCGCTGCATCCCGTCAGGCTGGGTGGCCGGCTGTTGCGCGCAGGCCCGCCCGATGCGCCGTGATTGGCTTCTCTACATCGCGATCTTGATCTTTTGCGGCGCGGCTTGGGGCATCACCCAACCCTTAGCCAAGATCGCCGTGACCGCAGGCTATCGCCATTTCGGCATCATCTTTTGGCAATTCGCCATCGGCGCGGCGCTCTTGGGTGCGATCAATATCGCGCGTGGCCGCCCCCTCCCGCGGGAGGGGCGGCATCTGGCCTTTTGCACCATTATCGCGTTGATCGGCACGCTTTTGCCCAATGCGGCGAGCTATACGGCCGCCTTCCACCTCCCCTCGGGGATCATGTCGATCGTCTTGTCTTTGATCCCGATGCTGGCCTTCCCCGTTGCGCT
Source organism: Pseudomonadota bacterium (assembly GCA_027592105.1). Lineage (GTDB taxonomy): Bacteria > Pseudomonadota > Alphaproteobacteria > Rhodobacterales > Rhodobacteraceae > Roseicyclus. The sequence continues at coordinate 11,729 of JAQCLA010000045.1, forward strand.
GGCCTTGGGGCTTGATCGCTTTTCGCTCGTGCGGCTTTTGGGGCTCTGCCTTGGTCTATGCGCGATCCTGCTCATCGCTCTGCCCGAAAGCAGCCTGCCCGACCGCGCCATGGTCTGGTGGCTGCCCCTGGCGCTGGTGGCGCCCATGTTCTACGCGATCGAGGGGAATTTCGTCGCCCGCTATGGCACCGAGGGGCTCGATGCGGTGCAGGTCTTGCTGGGCGCCTCGCTTGTGGGAATGGTCTTGGCCGCGCCGCTTGCGGTGATGACGGGCCAATTCATCATCCCCACAGCACCGCTTGGCTTGCCCGAGTTCGCGATCATCGGCTCATCGCTCGCCCATGCGATCTCCTACACCCTCTATGTCTGGCTGGTTACCCGCGCCGGATCGGTCTTTGCCGCGCAAGTCTCCTATCTCGTGACGGGATTTGGTATTTTCTGGGCCAAGTTGATCTTGGCCGAGACCTATTCCCCGTGGGTGTGGGCGGCCGTCGTGCTGATGCTGGCCGGGCTTGCGCTTGTGCAGCCGCGCAAACCGCCCGCGGTGGTCGCCTTGCCATAAGATGCATCGCGCGCGCTTGTGCTGCGCTGCCGCATCGCTAGACTTGGCCTTATGTGTGGTGCGCGAAGGGACCAGTATGATCGACCTTTCCCTCTCCCAGACGGGCCAAGGCTTGGCTGCCATCGCGATCATGCTGATCATGTTCGCGCTCTTCCTGCGCGAGCGTTGGCCGACCGAGGTGGTGGCCATCGGCGGCGTTGCGGCGCTGTTGATCTTGGGCCTTCTCCCCTTCGATCGTGCGACCGCTGTCTTGTCGAACCCCGCGCCGTGGACGATCGCCGCCATGTTCATCGTGATGGGCGCGCTGGTGCGCACAGGCTCGCTTGACCGGCTGACCAAATTCGCCGAAGCCAAGGCCGCCTCGCATCCGGCGGTGGCGGTGGCCACGCTTTTGGCTTTCGTGGCGCTCGCCTCGGCCTTCATGAACAACACACCCATCGTGGTGATCATGCTGCCCATCTTCGTGCAGATCTCGCGCATCCTTGGCACCTCGCCCTCCAAGCTGTTGATCCCGCTCAGCTACGCCGCGATCATGGGCGGCACGCTGACCTTGATCGGCACCTCGACCAACCTGCTGGTCGATGGCGTGGCGCGCGCGGAGGGATTGGCCCCTTTCACCATTTTCGAGATCACCCCCATCGGCCTTGTCGTCGTGGCCTGGGGGCTCATCTACCTGCTGGTCTTCGGTCGCCAT
>JAQCLA010000046.1 GCA_027592105.1 Pseudomonadota bacterium
CGGGCACCAAGCTTGCGGTCCAGATCGCGCCGCCGGTCGCCAGATCGGTGGCCTGCAACTGCCCAGCCGCATCGATGGTGAAGACCGCGCTTGCATTGGCCACGGGATCAGTCGCGATGCGGTTGCGGCGGCTGTTGCCTTGGCCGATATCAGCCGTCCAGACAGCCACGGGTACGGCCGACAATGCGGCATGTGGCAGGCGGTTGGCACTATTGAAGCCGCGGCTGGACCAAATGTCGATCCGGCTGGCCGTGGGAAGCGAAATCGGGCGCGCCACACCAGCCATCGCGGCATCGGAGGCGGCAGCGCGTCCATCTTCACCGGGCAGGCTTGCAGACAAGGGCGTGCGCGTATCAAAGCGTTCACCGGGCAGCACCAGCTCGCGCTCGCAGGCTGCGACGAACACCATCGCGCAAACACCAAGCGCCAAACCGATCTTGCGTTCCATTCCCGCTCTGCCCTTCGGTCCGGTCATGCCCCGGCCTTCCTGTTATACCGCCCGCACGCGGCCGTCGTCATGGTTGCGTGGCTGGGGCAGTGTCGATCAAGCTTGCGCCCGCCTCGATCGCCACAATCAACTGCGCGGCGCGTTCTTGCAAGCCCGCCGTGGCCGCGGCGTTGCGCGCGATGATCTGTAGCCGCGCCAAGGCGGCCTCGGTATCACCAGCGCGCAGATCGAGAAGTGCCAGCTGCTCTTCGGCCAACATCGCGTAGGGTGCGCCGGGTGCGGCCAAGACATCAAAGATCAAACGCGCAGTCGCCGGCTCGGAGGGTGCCAACAATTCCGCCTTCAGCACCGCCAAATCGCGGTAGCGCCGGGGCAGATCGCCCGCCTCGGCGGCAGTGCGCAGCCCTGCTGCGACATCGGCCGCCTCATCGGCACCCGGTGCGGTTTCGGCGGCGGCCAAAAGCGCCAGCAAGATCTGCGCCTCGGGGTTATCGGTTGCGATCGCAGAAAGCGCGGCGACGCGCGCAGGACCATCCGGCCCATCGAGCGCGGACAACAGCGCATCGCCGAACGCCTGCGATGCCGCGCGGTCTTGTGCGCGGGAATATTCGAACCAAGCAGCCACGGCCACGATGCCGACCACCACCAGAACGGCAAGCCAGCCCCAACGGCGAAACAGCGCGAAAAGTCGATCACGGCGGACCTCTTCGGTCACCTCATCGATAAAACTGTCGGTATTCGACATCTGCCCCCCGCAACCCCGGTCACTCCAATGCGTGCTGCGTCTTAGCCCGACGCCACCCTTGGCCGCAAGACCCGCAGCGGTACATGCCAGCGGCAAAATCTGAACAGTTCGGTTCAGTCTTGCGCGGCAACGCAGAAAAAACTAATCTGAACCGGTCAGTTTAGCGTAATCAAGACAACTGGCAGAATGCTTGGCCGCACCGCCACGGGCCCACCCCGCGGAACGGCCCGGAAAAAGGGTTAGCATGCGCATCTTTCCAATGATCACTGCGACGCTTGTGTGCATCGCAATTTTCTTTGCGGTTTTTCAACGCGAGGCCTTGGTGAATTTCGCCGCCCGCTTCGGCGCGCAAGACAGCATGCCGCCTGCGGATGACGCCGCACCCGGCCCGGTCGCGACCGCGCAAAGTGAGACCCAAGACGAGCGCGTGCATGTGCTTGTGCGCCGCTCGACCGCGCAGATCACGGAAAACGCCGTGCCTTTGCGTGGCCGGACCGAAGCGATGCGCGCCGTTACCGTGGCCGCCGAAACGGCGGGGCGGATCATCTCGACCCCGATCCGCGCCGGTGCCTATGTCGAAACCGGCACGGTCTTGTGCCAAATCGACCCCGGCACGCGGCTGACCGCCCGCGAGGAGGCTTCGGCCGCGCTGCAATCCGCCCGTGCCCGCCTGCCCGAGGCCGAGGCACAGCTTTTAGGCGCGCGCGCGCAGTTGACCGCAGCCGAGATCGACGCCAATGCCGCCACGCAGCTTAGCGCCTCTGGCTTTGCCTCGGAAACCCGCGCCGCTGGGGCCGAGGCCGTGCGCGAAGGTGCGCTGGCCGGCATCCAATCGGGCGAAGCGGCCGTGGCGCAAGCGCGCTCGGGCATCCGCTCGGCCGAGGCCGCGGTGACGCGCGCGCAAGAAGAGATTGACCGGCTGACCATCATGGCCCCTTTCGCAGGCTATCTTGAGACAGACACCGCCGAATTGGGCAGCTTGCTGCAACCCGGTAGCCCCTGCGCGCGCATCATCCAGCTTGATCCGATCAAGCTGGTGGGGTTTGTCCCCGAAGCACAGGTCGACCGCGTGACGGTGGGGGCCATGGCCGGTGCGCGGCTCGCCTCGGGGCGTGATGTGATGGGCGAGGTGAGTTTCGTCAGCCGCTCGGCCGATGAGCGCACCCGCACCTTCCGTGTCGAGATCACGGTGCCCAATGCCGATGTCACGATCCGCGACGGCCAGACTGCCGATATCTTGATCCGCTCCGAGGGGATTCCCGCGCATCTCTTGCCCGCCTCGGCGATGACGCTGGACGACAACGGCACCTTGGGCCTGCGCATCGTGACCGATGGCGTGGTGCAGTTCGTGCCCGTGCGCATGCTACGCGACACGGCCAATGGCGTGTGGCTGACGGGCCTAGCCGAAACGGCGGATGTGATCATGGTGGGCCAAGAATTCGTCACCGATGGTGTTGCGGTCCGCGTGAGTTATGACGAGGTGACGCAATGACCGGCTTGATCGACTGGGCCGCCAGCCGTGCGCGCATGGTCGTGGCGTTCGTGGTGCTCTCGCTGGTCGTGGGCACCGCCGCCTATGTGGGCCTTCCGAAAGAGGGTGAGCCCGACATCGACATTCCGGGCCTGTTCGTCTCGGTCCCCTTCCCCGGTATTTCCGCCGAGGATAGCGAGCGCCTGCTCGTCCGCCCGATGGAGGCGGAGTTTCAGGATCTCGACGGTCTGACCACCATCACCGCCACCGCCGCCGAAGGTTTCGCCGGGATTTTCGTCGAGTTCGAATTTGGCTGGGATAAATCGGCGACCATCGCCGATCTGCGCGACGCCATGGGCCGCGCACAGGCGCAATTCCCCGCAGGTGCCGAAAGCTATTCGATCAACGAGATCAATTTCTCGGAGTTTCCGATCATCATCGTCGCTCTCTCGGGTGACGCGCCCGAGCGGACATTGATCCGTCTGGCAACCGAGATGCAGACAGCGCTTGAGGCGCTGACGCCGGTGCTGGAAGCCGGGCTTGCCGGCACGCGCGACGAGATGCTCGAGGTGATCCTCGACCCGCTCGCGCTCGAAGCTTATGACGTCACCGCCGCCGATCTGATCGGGGCCGTGGTCAACAATAACCAACTCATCGCCGCAGGCGAGGTGACGACCGAGGGCGGGGCGATCTCGGTCAAGATCCCCTCAAGCTTCGATGGTCCGGCCGATGTCTACAACCTGCCGATCACGGTCAATGGCGACCGCGTGGTCACCTTGGGCGAATTGGCCGAGATCCGCCTGACCTATGAGGACCGCACCGGCACCGCGCGTTTCAACGGCGAGCCGACCGTTGCGTTGCAAGTGGTCAAGCGCCAAGGCTTCAACATCATGGACACCGCCGCCCTTGTGCGCGCCACAGTCGATGATGTCCGCAGCACATGGCCCGTGGAATTGCAGCAATCGGTGCATGTGGACACCACGCTCGACCAATCGGTCACCGTGGCCGACATGGTGCGCCAACTCGAAGGGTCGGTCTTGACCGCCATCGCGCTGGTCATGGTGGTGGTGCTGGCCGCCCTTGGCACACGCTCGGCCATGCTGGTGGGGTTCGCGATCCCCACATCCTTCATGCTGGCCTTCGTGCTCTTGGGCATCATGGGGGTGCCGATCTCGAACATCGTGATGTTCGGCCTGATCTTGGCGGTCGGCATGTTGGTCGATGGTGCGGTGGTGGTGGTCGAATATGCCGATAAGCGCCTGCAAGCCGGCGCGCGCCCGATGCAGGCTTATACGGATGCGGCCAAGCGGATGTTCTGGCCGGTCGTGGCCTCGACCGCGACCACGCTTTGCGCCTTTTTGCCGATGCTCTTCTGGCCCGGCGTGCCGGGTGAATTCATGGGCATGCTGCCTGTGACGATGATCTTCGTGCTTTCGGCCTCGCTCATCGTGGCCTTGGTCTATCTGCCGGTTCTGGGCGGTGTGGCCGCGCGGTTCACGCGGCTGACCGAACGGGCGAGTGCTGCGATCATGGCGCTGGTGCCGTGGTATGTGGCGCGCGTCGCGATCACGCTTGTGATCGCATATCTGATGTTCATGGCCGCGATGCAGATGATCAACCCCGGTGTGCTGATCGATATGCCCGCCGATGCCGCACCGATGATCCGCATGGCACCGGGGGCGATCTTGTTCGTGCTGGCGGCATGCGCCATGTCGGCGATGATGGGCACGGTCATGCCTGCCGCCCGTAACGCGCGCGTCGAAGCGGGCTATCGCCGCACACCCTTTGGCCATGTGATCCATGCCATCGTCGGCAACCCGGTGATGCCGCTGGTCTCGATCGGGGCGGTCGTGGGCTTTGTCATCTGGACCTTCGCCTATTTCGGCGAAAACAATAACGGGGTCGAGTTCTTCGTCGAAAGCGAGCCTGAGAACGCCATCGTCTATGTGCGCGCGCGCGGCAACCTCTCGGTCACCGAGCAAGACGCGATCGTGCGCCAGGTCGAGGCGCTGGTCATCGATACCGAAGGCGTGCGCGATGTCTTTGCCTTTGCGGGCGACGGCGGGTTGAACAACAACACAGGCGGTGTGGCGGCCCCCGTCGACACCATCGGCCAGATCCAGCTTGACCTTGAGCCTTGGGGCCAACGCCCTGATGGCGATCTGATCTTGGCGCGCCTGCAAGAGCGGCTTGACCAATTGCCCGGCATCGCGACCGAGATCTTTTCGCAATCGCGCGGGCCTGCCAGCGGCAAGCCGCTGCACCTGCGCCTGTCGGGCGACAATTGGGATGAGCTGCAAGCCGCCGCCAATATCGCGCGCGGCTATTTCAACACCCTGCCCGGCTTGACGCTGGTCGAAGATACCCTGCCCCTGCCCGGCATCGATTGGCAGATCGATGTCGATGTCGAGGCGGCGGGCCGTTTTGCCGCCGATGTGGCGACCGTGGGCGCGATGGTCCAGCTGGTCACACGCGGGATCTTGCTCGATACCATGCGCGTGCCGACCTCGGATGAAGAGATCGAGATCCGCGTGCGCTTTCCAGAAGAGGCGCGCGTTCTCTCGACGCTCGACACACTGCGCGTGCGCACCCGCGACGGGCTGGTGCCGCTCTCGAATTTCGTGCGCTACACCCCTGCTCCGCAGCTGGCCGAGATCAACCGCATCGACCAAAGCCGCGTCTTGGATGTGAAAGCCGATGTGCTGACGGGGCTTTACCGGATCGAAGACGGCGATGGCACGGCACTGGCCTATGCCTTCGACGCCGCCGACAGCACGAGTGAGGCAGCACCCGATTTCACCGCCGCAGGGCGCGATTGGCAGATCTTGCAGCGCTTTGACGACCAAACCACCGACCAGCTTGCCAATGGGCTGACGCTCGGGGCCTATCTGGCCGTCTCCGTGAACGCCAATGAACGCATCGCGGCCGTCAGCGCGTGGCTGGCCGAGCAATCGCCGCTGCCAGCATCGGTCAATTGGGAATGGGCCGGCGATCAAGAGGAACAGGCCGAAAGCCAAGCCTTTCTCGGCCAAGCCTTCGGTGCCGCGCTGGGGCTGATGTTCATCATTTTGCTGGCGCAGTTCAACTCGATCTACAACTCCGTTCTGGTCTTGTTGGCCGTGATCTTGTCGACCGCCGGTGTGCTGATCGGCATGTTGGTGATGGATCAATCCTTCTCCATCATCATGACCGGCACGGGCATCGTGGCGCTTGCGGGCATCGTGGTGAACAACAACATCGTCTTGATCGACACCTATCAAGAATACGCCCGCTATATGCCCCGGATCGAGGCAATCACCCGCACGGTCGAGGCGCGCATCCGCCCGGTGCTTTTGACCACCATCACCACCATGGCGGGTCTGACCCCGATGATGTTCGGCATCAGCCTCGACTTCGGCGATGGGGGCTATACTGTCGACAGCCCAACGGCGCTGTGGTGGAAGCAACTGGCCACCGCCGTGGTCTTTGGCCTTGGCATCGCGACGGTGCTGACACTGGTCTTCACCCCCTCGCTTTTGGCGCTGCGGATCTGGTTCTGGACGATCATGGGCTGGGTCACACGCGCCTTGGCACAGATGGGCGCCGATAAGATGAGCCGCGGCGCGCAGGATTGGGCGCTCAACCGCCAGGCACGCCGCCTGCGCAACCCGATGATCTTTTGGGATGAAGACCCCAGAGCGGACATGGCCACCGCCGCGGACCCGCAAAGCGACACGGATCAACCCGACCCGCTCGCCCCACCTTTGCGCGCAGCGGAATAAACGAGGGGGGTAAATCCCCCCTCACACGCCCAAAAAATCGTCAAAGACCAACAGGCCTAAACAGCCACGCTGGGCGCGATGTTTCGTACGCAACATCGCATCCATACGCCGCGACCCGTTAGGCTGCGGCGTGTTTGCGCGCTGCAAGCATCGGGCCAAGGTAGCGGCCCGTGTGGCTGGCCGTGACCGTGGCCACCGCCTCAGGCGTGCCGACGGCCACGATCTCACCACCGCCATCACCCCCTTCGGGGCCGATATCGATGATCCAATCGGCGGTCTTGATAACATCGAGATTATGCTCGATCACCACCATGGAATTGCCCTGATCGACCAGCTCGTGCAGCACTTCGAGCAGCTTTTTCACATCCTCGAAATGCAGCCCCGTGGTGGGCTCGTCCAAGATGTAAAGCGTCCGGCCCGTCGAGCGTTTGGCCAGTTCCTTGGAAAGCTTCACCCGCTGCGCCTCGCCGCCCGAAAGGGTCGTCGCCTGCTGGCCCACCTTGATATAGCCAAGCCCCACGCGCACCAGCGCATCCATCTTTTCGCGGATCGATGGCACGGCCTTGAAGAACTCCTGCGCGTCCTCAACGGTCATATCCAGCACATCGGCGATGGATTTGCCTTTGAACTGCACCTCGAGCGTTTCGCGATTGTAGCGCTTGCCCTTGCAGGTCTCGCAGGTGACATAAACATCGGGCAGGAAGTGCATCTCGATCTTGATGACGCCGTCGCCTTGGCACGCCTCGCAGCGGCCGCCCTTGACGTTGAAAGAAAAGCGCCCCGGCTTGTAGCCGCGCGCCTTGGCCTCGGGCAGGCCCGCGAACCAGTCGCGGATAGGGGTGAAGGCGCCGGTATAGGTCGCGGGGTTCGAACGCGGCGTGCGCCCGATGGGGCGTTGGTCGATGTCGATCACCTTATCGAGATATTCGAAGCCCTTGATCGTCTCGCAAGGTGCGGGGGTCTCGCGCGCGCCGTTGAGCTTGACGGCGGCGTTTTTGTACAGCGTCTCGATGGTGAGCGTGGATTTGCCGCCACCCGACACGCCGGTCACGCAGATGAATTTGCCCAAGGGAAATTCCGCCGTCACATCGCGCAGGTTGTTGCCCGTGGCCTTGACCACTGTGAGCACCTTGCCATTGCCCTTGCGCCGCTCGGCAGGCACGGCAATCTCACGCGTGCCCGACAGGTATTGCCCGGTGATCGAGGCGGGATCGGCGATGATCTCATCCGGGGTGCCTTGGGCCACGATCCGGCCCCCATGTACACCCGCACCGGGGCCGATGTCGAAGACGTAATCGGCCTCGCGGATGGCTTCTTCATCATGTTCGACAACGATTACCGTATTGCCCTGATCGCGCAGGTTCTTGAGAGTGGTCAAAAGCCGGTCATTGTCGCGCTGATGCAAGCCGATCGAGGGCTCATCGAGCACATAAAGCACGCCCGTCAGCCCCGAGCCGATCTGGCTGGCCAACCGGATCCGCTGGCTTTCGCCGCCCGACAGCGTGCCCGCATTGCGTGCCAGCGTCAGGTAGTCGAGACCCACATTGTTCAAGAAACCAAGCCGTTCGCGGATTTCCTTGAGGATGGCGCGCGCGATCTCGTTTTTCTGCGCGCTTAAGCTGGCAGGCACTGCCTCGCACCAAGCAAAGGCCTCGCGGATCGACATCTGCACCACCTCGCCTGCATGCAGGCCCGCGATCTTGACCGCCAGCGCCTCGGGGCGCAGGCGATAGCCGCCGCAAGCGCCACAGGGGCGGTTATTGTGATACTGCTCGAATTCTTCGCGGATCCATGCGCTATCGGTCTCGCGGTAGCGGCGCTCCATGTTGGGGATCACCCCCTCGAAGCTGCGCTTGACCTGATAGACACGCCCCCCCTCATCATAGCGAAAGGGGATCTCTTCCTCGCCCGAGCCGTGCAAAAACACCTGCTGCACCTTTTCGGGTAGATCTTTCCACGCCGCTTTCGCGTCAAAGCCGTAATGGCGCGCAATGGCTTGGATCGTCTGGGTGAAATAGGGGGATTTGCCCTTGCGCCAGGGTGCGATGGCCCCGTTCTCAAGGCTGAGCGTCACATCAGGCACCATCAGGCGTTCGTCAAAGAACAATTCCGCCCCCAAGCCGTCGCAGACCGGGCAGGCCCCGAAAGGCGCGTTGAAGGAAAACAGCCGTGGCTCGATCTCGGGGATGGTGAAGCCGGAAACGGGACAGGCGAAGTTTTCCGAAAAGGTCAGGCGTTCGGGATCGCCCTCGGCGGGTGCGGTTTCGAGGATGGCGATCCCATCGGCCAGATCCAGCGCGGTGCGGAAACTATCGGCAAGCCGCGCCTCACTGCCCGCGCGCACCACGATCCGGTCCACCACAACATCGATATCATGGCGGAATTTCTTGTCGAGCGTGGGCGGCTCATCGAGCTCATAGAACTGCCCATCGACCTTGACGCGCTGAAAGCCTTGCTTGCGCAGCTCCATGAATTCCTTGCGGTATTCGCCTTTGCGGTCGCGCACGATGGGGGCAAGCAGATAGGCGCGCGTCCCCTCGTCCAATGCCATGACACGGTCGACCATATCTTGCACCTGCTGCGCCTCGATGGGCAGGCCCGTGGCCGGGCTAAAGGGCGTGCCGGCGCGTGCGAAAAGCAGGCGCATGTAGTCATAGATCTCGGTCACGGTACCGACGGTCGAGCGCGGGTTTTTCGATGTCGTCTTTTGCTCGATGGAAATCGCAGGGCTCAGCCCCGAGATGTGATCGACATCGGGCTTTTGCATCATGTCGAGGAATTGGCGCGCATAGGCCGAAAGGCTTTCGACATAGCGCCGCTGCCCCTCGGCATAGATGGTGTCGAAGGCAAGCGAGGATTTGCCAGACCCAGACAGCCCGGTGATCACCACCAGCTTATCGCGCGGAATGTCGAGGTCGATGTTCTTGAGGTTGTGTTCGCGCGCGCCGCGGACCTCGATCTGCTTCATCTCGGGCATGGTTGGGCCTGTCATTAACGGATGAGTAAGAGATAGGCGAAGGCGCCCGAGTCTCCAATGAAAAAATAAGAACTTTTAGCGAACATTCATCATTATGGCCGCGCGATAGGCGATTGCCGTGACCAGCGCCCCGACACCCCCCACCGCGATCGCCAAGGGCAGGCTGGCCCCCGCCCCCAAGGCCGCCAAAACCGGGGTGCCCGCGAATGTGCCGATATTGCCAAGTTGGGCCAAGGCCCCATTGGCCAATGCGCGGCCATCCTCGGTCTGGTTCAACCATGGCACGGCGGCAAAACCGCCGCCCGCCACCACGCCCGAGATCAGCATCGCCAGCACCGACAGGCCCGCCGCCTGGGCAGGCCAAGCCAGGCCAATGGCAAAAACCGCCCCCATCACGCCAAACCCACCCGCCACCAAGGCCCCCGGCGCAATGAACCGCGCCAAGACACCTGCGCCCAATGATCCCACGATCCCGACGATCGGCAAAACAGGGGCCAGCCATAATGCCCCGAGCGCAGTGGGCAGATAGGTGACTGCAGCCAGAAACAAGAAGGCATAGATGCCATGGCCCAACGCAGGCGCGAAAAGCCTTGGGTCACGATAGATCAAGAGGTGATCGGAAAGCCGCGGGGGCGCGCGCCGCGCCACGGCTGCACGCGGCAGCATCCACCACAGCACCACCGCGAGAATGGCGCAAAGCGCGCCATGCACGGCAAAGACGGGTGCCGCCTGATCGCCCACCACAAGGGCGGCCAGCGCGAAACCGACCCCGAAAAACGTGGCCCACAGCCCCATGACCAAGCCACGCACACGCGGCGCGGCCAGACCTGCCATCAGCGTCGGGATGGCCACGACCAGCACCAGATGCCCTGCCCCCTCAACGACGCGCAGCGCGATCAGGATGGGAAAAGCGGGCAAAAGCGCCTGCGCGCCACCCGCCAACGCCGACAAGCCCAGCGCCGCCAAGATCGCGCGACGCGGGCCCATGCTGGCCGTCAGCCCGCCTGCCATGACGCCAAAGATGATGCCGATCACCGCCACGCCCGAGACGGCAAAAGCCACGGGCCAGCCGGGATAGACCAAGGCCAAGGGGCCAAGGGTGAGCGAGATCTTGGCAAATTGCCCGGCCGCCAAAAGCCCCGCGCCGTAGAGCGCGGCGATCAGCGCCCAAGGCGTGCGAGTGGGCGGATGGGGCGCGTTTTGGTTCATGGCGTCTGCTTGACCGGGCGCAAGGACGCGGTCAAGCGCGACAAATCACAGGTGGATCACGCGGCCATATGCATCAAGCACGCTCTCATGCATCATTTCCGACAGCGTGGGATGCGGGAACACGGTTTCCATCAGATCGGCCTCGGTGGTTTCGAGCTTTTGGCCGATCACATAGCCTTGGATAAGTTCCGTCACCTCGGCCCCGATCATATGCGCGCCCAAAAGCTCGCCCGTCTTGGCGTCGAACACGGTCTTGATCATCCCCTCGGGCTCGCCCAGCGCGATGGCCTTGCCGTTCCCGATGAAGGGGAAGCGGCCGACCTTGACGTCAAAGCCCTTTTCCTTGGCCTTGGCCTCGGTCAGGCCGACGCTTGCCACCTGCGGATGGCAATAGGTGCAGCCTGCGATCTGCTCGGGTTTGACCGGGTGTGGATGACCGCCCGCGATCAACTCGGCCACCATCACGCCCTCATGGCTGGCCTTGTGCGCGAGCCACGGGCCGTTGGTCGCATCGCCGATGACATAAAGCCCCTCGACGCCTGTGCGGCAGTAATCATCGGTGACAACAAAGCTGCGGTCGATCTTGGCGCCCAGCGCCTCAAGGCCCAGACCTTCGGTATTGGCGACGATGCCGACAGCCGAGATGACGGTGTCGAAATCATGCATCTCGATCTTGCCATCAACCTCGATATGGGCGGTCACCTTGTCAGCGGCGCGGTCGAGTTTCTTGACCATGGCCTTAACCATGATCTTCATCCCCTGCTTTTCAAAGGACCTCTTGGCAAAGGCCGAAATCTCGGCATCCTCGACGGGCAAGATGCGGTCCATCACCTCGACCACGGTCGTATCGGCGCCGAGCGTACTGTAGAAATTCGCGAACTCGATCCCGATCGCGCCCGAGCCGATCACCAGCAATTTCTTCGGCATATGCGGCGGCACCAGGGCATGCTTGTAGGTCCAGACGCGCTTGCCATCGGCCTCCAGCCCCGGCAATTCGCGCGCCCGCGCGCCGGTGGCGAGGATGATGTGCTTGGCTGCGAGTTCTTCGGTGCCCTTGTCGGTCTTGACGCTGACGCGGCCCTTAGCAGGCAGGGTCGCCGCACCCATGACCACGGTCACCTTGTTTTTCTTCATCAGATGGCCGACGCCGGAATTGAGCTGCTTGGCCACATTACGCGAGCGTTTGACCACCGCGTCGAGGTCATAGCTGATATTGTCTGCTTTCAGCCCGAACTCCGCCGCGCGGTGCATCAGGTGGAATACTTCGGAGGAACGCAGCATCGCCTTTGTCGGGATACAGCCCCAGTTGAGGCAGATGCCTCCCATATGCTCGCGTTCCACGATGGCCACCTTCAGGCCAAGCTGGCTGGCGCGGATCGCAGCCACATAGCCGCCGGGGCCTGCACCGATCACGATCACGTCGAATGTTTGAGATGCCACGGGCTACTCTCCTCCGGATTCCCATTTGTTCAACGTTAAACAAATTTTACGCCGCGCGACAATCGGCGTTGGGTCGCAGGCCGGTTTGCACAGGGCGCAAAGCTCCTGCGTGCAGAGGGTCGCGAAAATCCAAGGGGTTCTCGCAACCTAGCCTGACGTTTTTTGCAATTCCTGCACGATGGCCCCATAGCCCCCAGCGGCCAAAAAGCCGTCCTCTTCCGGGGTCGAGATGCGGCCCAGCGCGGCATTGCGATAGGGAAAGCGCCCATAACGGCGGATCACTTCGCGATGGGCACGCGCATGCAGCAGGTTGTCGCCCGTGGCCATGCGCGCCTTGAACAGCCGCACACTGCGATCTTGGTCGGTCAACATTTCCGAATGCATGTAAGGCAGGTAAAAGAATTGCCGCATCGGCTCGGCAATGCGCAGATCCCATTCATGGTTGATGGCCAGCGCCGCGATCCGCAGCGCGCGCGCATCAGAGGCAAAGGCCCGCGGGCTTTCGCGAAACATGTTGCGGGGAAATTGATCGGTCAAAATGATCAGCCCGAGCGCACCCTTGGGACCCATCGCCCAATGATCGCACCCGCCTGCACAGGCGCTATCCCATAGCGCGCCGAAACGATCCCTGATGGTGCGGTCGAAGGCGGCATCTTGGCGATACCATGACCCGGGGCCTGCCTCTTGCCAAAAGGTGATTACCTCGCCCGCGCGGTTTTCCATGACTTTGGTCATCGGACGGTTCCTTTCTCGGCCGCCTTAGCTTGTCGTCGTCTCGGTGCGGTTCTCGGCCTCGCTGGCCTCGGTCGCCTCTACATAAAGCTCTTGTGCGGTCTCGACCGCAACAGGCGATGCACCGGGCAAGATATTTGGATAAGACACCGCTTCGTGATCCTTGTCGCCTGCATAGGCGGA
>JAQCLA010000047.1 GCA_027592105.1 Pseudomonadota bacterium
AACAGGTAATTATCTCGGGCCATTGTGTGAAAGTGCTCCATTGGAAAAGGTCCCCACGCCAGGAAGCCGTTGTGGGGCGTATCGCGCTTTAATCGCTCAATTGCCGGGGCGCAATGCTTGCGGCCAGCAAGCCTTGGCCAAAAGTGCCGCTGTTGCCAAAAGGACAAGAAAAATAATCGGGGTATCACCCGTTCGGGCGTAAAGCGACGGTGGCAGGGCGACAGGCAAGGGTGCATCCAGCGCGCCGGCCGTGTTCAACGGCAGCATGGCCGTGACCCGGCCCCGCGCATCGATCACCGCCGAGACGCCCGTATTGGCCGCACGCAGCAGCGGCAAGCGCTGCTCGACCGCACGCAAACGGGCAAGGGCAAGATGCTGATAGGGTCCAGAAAAACGGCCGAACCACGCATCATTGGTGACCTGCACAATCCAATCGCCCCGCGACGCGCGGCCAAGATCGCGCGCAAAGATTGCCTCGTAACAGATCATCGGAAAGGCTTGGCCAAGACCAGCGCCCAGCGACATCAAACTGGGCCCTGCGCCCGGCACATAGCCGCCATCCAAGCGTTCCGCCAAACCGCGCAGACCAAGCGCATTGGCCACCATGCCGCCGGGCATGTATTCGCCGAAAGGCACGAGGCGGTGCTTGTCATAGACCGCGCGCACAGCGCCTGTTTGATCGAGAAAGGCCAAGCTGTTGCGCGGCTGAAAGCCCTGAAACCGCTGCGCGCCGACCAACGTCATGGCCCCACCCGCCGCGGCGGCGATGCGTGCGCGCTCAGGCGCAGAGTTTTCCAACAACACCGGAAGCGATGTTTCGGGCCATATGATCAGATCGGGCGCGGCTGCCCCCGCCGTGGCGCTCAGGTTCAAGGCGCGTTGGAAGAAAACCGGGATCATATCCGCGCGCCACTTCAGATGCTGGGGCGCATTGGGCTGCACCAAGCGGATGATCGGCGCATCAGCGGCAGGTGGCGGCGCAGGCGGCACAACCGCGCCCAGCCAGATCGCACCAAAAAGCGGCACGGCCATCATCGCAATGGCGGCCACAGGGCGCGATGGCCCGAAATAGGCCATGCAGCCGGCGACGGCCAAAACGATCAGCGTCAAACCATGCGCGCCTGCGATCCCGGCCAAGGCCAAAAGCGGTGCGCCGATCAGCACATGACCGGGATGCGCCCAAGGCAAACCGGTGAACACGACCGCGCGCGCCATCTCGGCCAGCAGCAGAAGGCCAACCAAGCTGGCAAGCCGTGCCACCTTGTGCGCGGGCGCAATGGCGCGCAGCGCGATCCATCCGGCCAGCCACCAAAACAGCGCCAATCCACCCGCCATCGCGATCAAGGCAAAAGGGGCCATCCACCCCGTCGTGGCCGCATCGACCAAGAAAGGTTCGACCAACCAGTTGAGCGAGGCCGCGAAATAGGCCGCACCGCCGAGCCAGAGCAGGAACGCCCCGCGCCTTGGGGTTTGTGCGGTGGTGACCAAATGCAAAAGCACCGCAAAAGCGATCAGCGTCACAAGCCAGAGATCGAAGGGCGCATGGCCGAAACCCGCACTGACCCCGGCCAAAGCCACCAGACAAAGCCGCCCAATCGGCGACGCCCCGCCGTCAGGGACCGCCGCCGACACAGGGATTGTCACTCAGCCGCCTCTTTCGGAAGGCGCACCCGCAAACGCTTGATCCGGCGCGGATCGGCATCGATCACCTCGAACTCGACCCCTGATGGGTGCGGAACCACCTCACCACGCGCAGGCACACGGCCCGAGAGCAAGAACACAAGCCCGCCCAGCGTGTCGACCTCTTCCTCGTCATCGACCTCGGACAGCGCGATACCGATCTCGGCCTCGAAATCCTCGAGCGGCGCACGCGCAAGAGCCAGCCAGGCGCCTGATGCCTCGCGCGTCCAAGGCTGCGCCTCTTCGACGTCATGTTCGTCTTCGATCTCGCCGATGACCTGTTCGATCAGATCCTCGATGGTCAACAGCCCTTCGACCCCGCCGTATTCATCGATGACCAGCGCCATATGGGTGCGCTCGGTCTGCATCTTGGCCAAGAGCACACCGATGGGCATGGAGGGTGGCACGAACAAAAGCGGCCTGAGCATGGTGCGCAGCGAAAAGCCCGCTTGCTGACCATTGAAGCCAAAACGCAGCGCCACATCCTTGAGATGCACAAGGCCCAAGGGGCTATCAAGCGTGCCCTCATAGACCGGCAGACGGGTCATGCCGCTGTCGCGAAACACCTTGACCAAGGCGTGCAACTCATCCTCGCAGGAGATCGAGACGATCTCGGCGCGTGGGATCATCACATCCTCGACACGCATGCGGCGCAGATTGGACATGCCGAATTGCGGCCCTGCCGTTCCGTTCGCGCCACCCGCCTCAGGGTGATGATCGGTGTTGGAAACATCGGCTGCGGCGTCTTCGCCGGTGCCGAATAATCTTGCGAAAAAACCCTGCTTTTGCGGCTGCGGGTCTTCATCCTCTTCCTGCGCGCGATGCGCTGCAGGAGACGAGGGATCGGGGTTTGAGCTCATGGCTCCTTTCCAGTCAGCACGGACCCTTCGTGGCCCGCAGGTTCAATATGGGTCAGCAATGCCCAGTCTGGCAAGGATGCGTGTCTCCAAACCTTCCATTAGGGCGGCATCAGCATCGTGAATGTGATCAAAACCCAACAGGTGGAGCAAGCCATGCACCAGCAAATGGCTTAGATGGTGATCAAAAGATTTCTCGGCCTCTGCCGCCTCGCGGGTCACCACACCAAGCGCAAGGGCGATATCGCCAAGCTCGATGGGCGGATCTTGCGCGGCGGGCGCGGGCAGATGAGGCATATCCCCGGCCCGGTCGGGCGCGCGATCCTCGGCAGGCCATGACAAGACATTCGTGGGCGCATCTTTGCCGCGAAACTCGCCATTGAGCATGGCGATCCGCGCGTCATCGCAGGCCAAGACCGAAATGATGAAACGATCAGCCGGCAAGTCGAGCGCGGCGAAACTGGCCCGAAAGGCCGCGCCCGCCAGCGGTTCAAGGGCTGTCGCCTCCCATGCCGGATCATCGAAAAGAATGTCTATTTCCATAAGCCATGCCCATGCACCGGCGCGCGCGTGCGGTCAACTGCCCCCGATGCTCACACCGCTGCATCCATCGCCTCGGCCACCGCCAGCCCCGAGAGCCACGCCCCGCCCAGCGTCGTGGCAAAGGGGCCGGGTGCGGCCTCACCGGCAAAGAACAAGCGATCTTCGACCGGTGCGACGTAATCCTGCCGCGCGCTCGCAGCGCCGGGCTGCAACAGCGCCCAAGTGCCGCCGCTGAACGGATCGGCGCGCCAGTCATGGCTGTCTGTCGCAATCGCGCGCTGCCCTGTGTGGTGGTATAGCACCGCCTGCGCCGCCTCGGCCAAGCCCGCCGGTCCGGCTGCGGCCAAGTCGCGCGCATGACGACCTGCGAAAAGCACCGAGGCCAAGGGCGCGCGCGGATCAAGATGCAAAAGCGCCCCCACCCCCGCCAATAGTGCAGATGGATTAACGGCGAACTCGGCGCCCCCCTGCACCATCGCGGGCAAGCGAAGCCCGACCTTGATGAAATCGGCCGGCCGAAGGGCGGCGAAGGCTTCCCTATGGCGCGCGGGCAAGGGTGGTGTCACCGCAAGCGCGCCTTGCGCCAAGACCATGGGCGGGATCGTCACCAGCACTGCACACCCCGAAAGCTGGCCGAAATCACCCGACACCACCAGATGATCGCTCGCGCGCATGTCGATAGCGCGGACCACATGACCAAGCTGGATGGGCAAGCCTTGCGCCAATGCGCCAAGCAAGCCCCCCGGCCCGCCAGGTACCAACGCATCCGCCCCGCTTTCCATCATCGCCGCGTCGTGCAATGCGATCTGGGCCGGGTCACCCCCGATCGAGAGCGCCGAAAGATGCAGCGCCGCATCCGCCCATGGCGCGCCTGTGATCAGCGTATCAAGGCGGGTCTGAGCCGTGGCTTGGGTGGCGGCCCGGTCGATCCGATCATCCAGTGCGTCGAACCCAGCGAAAAGCGCCTGTGCGGCACCATCAGGCCCGGTGACCTGCATATTCTCGAAATCGCTCCAGATCGGGTCGCGGCCTGCGCGACGCGCCAAGGACCATAGCGGGTTGTCACGCCCGTTGTGGAGCCATTGCGCGCCCCGATCCCACGGCAAGCCGAGCGCCTCGGTCGATGTCCACGCCCGCCCGCCAACCCGGTCGCGCGCCTCCAGCACCACGACATGACGGCCAAGACTCAACAAAAGTCGCGCTGCGGCGATGCCGGCAGCACCCGCCCCGATGATGATGAAATCGGTATCAAGACGGCCGGCTTGCGCAGCGACACTGCGCGGGGCCACCAAACCGGCGATCGACGCAGCCATTGACTGGGCCAGAAAGCGCCGCCGGCCCACCATCGCGCGCTAGCCCGGCTGACCGCCTGCGTCCGCGTCATAGGCTTCGATGATCTTGGCGACCATCGGGTGACGCACGACATCCTTGGATGTGAAGTAGTTGAAGGTGATCCCCTTGACCCCGCCCAAGATGCGTTCAGCCTCGGCCAGACCGCTCGGCACACCGCGCGGCAGATCGACCTGGCTGCGGTCGCCGGTGATCACCATGCGCGAGCCTTGGCCCAGACGGGTCAAGAACATCTTCATCTGCATGGCGGTGGCATTTTGCGCCTCGTCCAAGACGACATAGGCGTTCGACAGCGTCCGCCCCCGCATGAAGGCCAAGGGCGCGATCTCGATTGTCTTTTCTTCCATCAGCTTTTGCAGCTGCTTGCCGGGCAGAAAATCATTCAGCGCGTCGTAGAGCGGCTGCATGTAGGGATCGACTTTTTCCTTCATGTCGCCGGGCAAAAAGCCCAAGCGCTCACCCGCCTCGACCGCGGGGCGGCTAAGGATGATCTTGTCGACCTGACCGCCGATCAACTGGTTCACACCGACCGCAACCGCGAGATAGGTCTTGCCCGTACCCGCCGGCCCGATGCCAAAAGCCAATTCATGGCCGAAAAGATTGCGCACATAGTCCTGTTGCGCAGCGGTGCGGGGCTCGACGGTTTTCTTGCGGGTGCCGATCTCCAATGAGCCACGCTGGAACATCTCGATCTGATCGCCCGCGCGCACGCCCGTGCCCTCGACCGAGCCGCCAAGGCGGATCGCCGCGTCGATGTCACCGGGTTCGACACCGCGCCCAGCCTCAAGCCGGGCATAGAGTTTCTTCAGCACCTCCGCCGCCGCTTCGCGCGCGTCGCCAAGCACGGCAAGCTGATTGCCACGATGCAAAACATGCACCGAGAGCAGATGCTCGATCTGGGCAAGGTTGCGGTCGAATTCTCCGCAGAGCTCGATCAGCAGACGGTTATCGGGGAACTCGATCGAAAGCTCGACCGGGGTGCCATCGGGGGGGGCCGCCAGAGGGGTAATCGCCAAATTGCGCTCCGGTTTGGTGTTGCGCCTGACCTGACTGTGGCAATGCAGGCGGCGCAACGCAACAGCTTGTGGTCACTGTCACGAAACTTTCTTTATCCTGTAGTGCTTGGCGCATGAAAAACGGGCACCTCCCATGGGGGAGATGCCCGAGAACAGCATCGAGTCGCGGGTTATCTGTTGGCCGAACGCGGCACACGATCCGGGAAATCGCTACCCGATGTGATGTCGCCGAAGATCGAATTGGGCGGCGCGACAGCGGTGCATACCGGCAGGCCCGAGACGGGATCGCGGCGGCGCGACCAATATCCTTCAAGGCCATCGTCGATCATCCAAATGTGGCAGCCATCTGGATCGATATAAATGCCCGCCTCCAGCCGGCTGAGACTGCCGGAATCGCGGCCAAAATCTTCGGCAACGGCGCGGACGGGGACATTGCCCGTGGCGCGTGTGGTCCCCTCGAAGCTTTCGACGCAGCCAGAGACAAGAATGGCACAGCCCAGCAAGGCCGAGGTTTTCAGAATTGTTTTCATGACCCTCATCCCCTTACCGGTAGCACACGATTTCGACGCGGCGGTTCTTTTGCATATTCGCGGCGCTGTTGTTGGGCGCGGCTGGCCTTCGTTCGCCATAGCCGATCTCGCGCGCGACGCGCGCACCGACCCCACGCGCCACATTCGCAACTGACGCCGCGCGGCGCTGACTGAGGCGCATATTGTACTCATCCGATGCGCGGCTATCGGTATGGCCGTAGATCGCATAGGCAAAGGCGCCCGCCGAACTGAAGAATTGTTCAAGATGCGCGCGGCCCGCATGCGTCAACCGCGCACTGTCGGTATGAAACAACACATCACTATTGGCGACAGCGCAGGTGTTCACATCCAGACAAACCGGCATGCCGTCATGTGGATTGACCCGCCCCTCCATGTAGCCTTCGACGCCACCATCGGCGACCCAATGCATACAACCATCAGGATCGATCCAAAGCCCGGGCTGGACACGCCCGCTTACGCCTGCGGAATTTTGTGCCTGCACGGGCTGTGGCGCCATCCACAGCGCGGCCGCAACAATCGCCGCACCGCCCAGCAGCCGTGCAGCCATGCCTGACATTTTGGTCATGAACTCAAGTCCCCCAGTTGTTTTCGCGTCAACCGGCGTTCATCGAACAAATCACGCGTCACGCCAAAAGACAAACATACTGCGCAAAAGATAACAGCAACCCCCTATAAGGGAAGCGGTTTCTTGCGCATGAGGACACAGATTTGGAAACAATCCGCAGGATTTACGCTGGATATTGTGTCAAATGCGTCTGATCGGCCCGCGCGGCGGGGGGCGATGGCCCGTTTTGACGTTACCCGTCAGGGTTGCGCGTACAAACGCCCGGTCAAAGAATTGCTTTGCGTGGCGATGATCTCGACCAGCGCGATCTGACCCAAAAGCGTTGCAGGGCCATCGCAATGTACGGCGTGCAGATACTCAGACTTGCCGCTGATCTGACCCTCTTTACGCCCCGGCTTTTCGAACAAAACCTTGACCACCCGCCCGATCATGCCCTCTTGCGTGGCGCGTTGCTGTGCGGTGATCAATGTCTGCAAGCGTTGCAGCCGCGCATCTGCCTGCGCCGGATCGACGCCCGCGCGCTCAGCGGCGGGGGTGCCGGGGCGCGCAGAATATTTGAAGGAATAAGCCGCCCCATACCCCACCCGTTCCACCAGATCGAGCGTGGCTTGAAAATCGGCCTCGGTTTCGCCGGGAAAGCCCACGATGAAATCACCCGACAACACCAAATCGGGGCGCACCGCACGGATACGTTCGATCAGGCGAATATAGCTTTCGGCGGTGTGCTTGCGGTTCATCGCCTTGAGAATGCGATCCGATCCCGACTGCACCGGCAGATGCAGATAGGGCATGAGTTTTTCGCAATCGCCATGGGCGGCGATCAGGTCGTCTTCCATGTCGTTGGGATGCGAGGTGGTGTAGCGGATCCGTTCAAGCCCATCGATCCGGGCCAACTCGCGCACCAAGCGCGCCAGCCCCCATTCACCACCATCAAGCCCCGCGCCGTGATAGGCGTTGACGTTCTGGCCAAGCAGCGTGATCTCGCGGACGCCGCGCGCCACCAGATCACGCGCCTCGCCCAGCAAACGATCCGCTGGGCGGCTGACCTCGGCACCGCGCGTATAGGGGACCACGCAAAAGGAACAGAATTTATCGCAGCCCTCTTGCACGGTCAAAAAGGCCGCAGGGCCGCGCGCGGGGCGGCGATCTTTGGGAAGAAGGGTGAATTTATCCTCTTCAGGGAAATCGGTATCCAACACGCGCTCACCGCGCCCGACGGCCTGCATCATGGCGGGCAGCCGGTGATAGGTCTGCGGGCCCACGACCAGATCGACCATGGGTTGGCGGCGCAAAATCTCTTCGCCCTCGGCCTGCGCCACGCAACCGGCCACCGCGATCTTGAGCGCGGGCTTGGCGTCGTGCAACGGCTTGAGGCGGCCAAGATCGGAATACATCTTTTCGGCCGCTTTCTCGCGGATATGACAGGTGTTGAACAAGATCATGTCGGCGTCGTCTGCGGTGTCGACCTGTTCATAGCCCTGCGTGACAAGCGCCTCGGCCATGCGTTCGCTGTCATAGACATTCATCTGACAGCCGAAGGTCTTGACATAGAGCTTTTTCGCTTCGGTCATCGCGTCGCCCGGCCCCAGTTGGTAAGGATTGCTTGATGGCTGGCGTGTACACGGCAAGACGTCTTGCTTCAACCGATACGCATCATTGAAATCATCGCCGTGACGCGACACACTATGCCCCGAGGCAACACACGCAGCATTTCGGCCGGACAACCGCTATGAATTTCGACAATCTCGAACAATTCGCCACGGTCGCGCCAGGCCGTTTCGGCAAGGGCCCGGCTGCGATGCTGATCGCCGAAGACGGGATCGAAGTGGCTTCGACCATCGCGCATCTGCGCAGCTTGGGCTTTCGCCATATCTTCGTTCTCGCAGCACCGGATCTGGAAGTGCCGCCGCTGATCGATGACATCAAGGTTCAATTGCACGTGATCCGGGCGCGCACCCGTGCGCCGGGTGCCACGCAGGCGGCGGTGAATATCCTGATCGACAAAATGCCCGGCGAATGGCTGCATTACTGCTACAACGGCGAATACCTTTTCTACCCATTCTGCGAAGATCGCAGCGTCGGCGAGATGGTCACATGGGTCATGGAAGAGCGCCGCAGCGCGATCTTGACCTATGTGATCGACCTCTACGCTCCCGATCTGCGCGCCCATCCCAATGCGGTGTCGCTCGACAGTGCGATGCTGGACAGCTCGGGCTACTACGCCGAGGGGCGGCCCGACATCAACGGCCACCCAAAGGAACGGCAGTTGAATTTCTACGGCGGGCTGCGCTGGCGCTTTGAGGAGCATGTCGCCAAGCCAAAGCGCACGATCGACCGCATCGCCTTGTTTCAAGCCCTGCCCGGTTTGCGGCTTTATGACGATCACACACTCAGCGACGAAGAGATGAATACCTATGCCTGCCCTTGGCACCATTCGCTGACGGCGGCGATCTGTTCGTTCCGCGTGGCCAAGGCGCTGCGGACCAATCCGGGCTCTCGTCACGACATCGCCGATTTCCGCTGGCATAAATCGACCCAGTTCCATTGGTCATCCCTACAATTGATGGAACTTGGGCTGATGGAACCCGGGCAATGGTTCTGATGCGATGACCACACCGCCCAAGGTCTGGCGTGACCCGGCGATCTTGGCTTTCATGGTCGCCGAAACCGTGATCTGGGCCGCGATCTTCTACAGCTTTCCCGCACTTGTGCTGCAATGGCAGGGTGAATTCGGCTGGTCGGCGACGCAAGCGATGGGCGCCTTCAGCATCGCCTTGGCGGTCCAAGGCTTGGCAGCACCTTGGGTGGGGCGGCTGATCGATCGGGGGCGCGCACCTTTGGGCATGCCCTTGGGTGCGCTGGGTGCGCTCATCGGCCTTGTGGCGCTGACCCAGATCACAACCCTGTGGCAGTTCTATGTCGTTTGGACATGGCTGGGGCTGATGATGGGCTTTACGCTCTACGATGCCGCATTCTCGATCGTGACGCGTGCGCGCGGCCCCCATGCGCGCGCCGCAATCACCGCGATCACGCTGGCGGCGGGGTTTGCCTCGACCTTGGCATATCCGCTGACGGCGGTGATGATCGAAATCGGCGGATGGCGCGCGGCGGTCTGGGCCTTGGCTGGATTGGTCTTGGTTCTGGTGTTGCCGCTGTTGTGGCTGGGGGCCAAACACTTGGAGGTCGAGGTGCAAAGCCGCAACCTCCAACCGGCAGGCAAACCCACCTTGGCCTCGCAACATATCATGCGCAGGCCCGGCTTTTGGCCATTGGCGGGCGGTTTCGCGCTGACGGCCTTGGGATCAGCGATCTTGCTGGCCCATCTGTTGCCATTGTTGACTGCCTTGGGTGTCCCGATGGGGCTTGCGATCCTTGCGGCCTCGACCATTGGACCGGCGCAAGTGGCCGCGCGTGTGCTTTTGATGCTTGCAGGCGCGCGGGTGTCGGCATGGCAGGTCTCACTTGGCGCATTCATCTTGTTGAGCCTTGCCGCGCTGACCATCGGTGCGGCGGCGGCGCTGCCGGTGTTGGCCTTGGTCTTTGCCGTGGCGCAGGGCATGGGCAATGGCGTCATCTCGATCCTGCGGCCCGTCGTCACCCGCGAGGTGATGGGCGAGGTCGGCTTTGGGGAAAGCGCCGGGGCGGTGGCGCGGTTGTCGCTGTTCGCCTTTGCCATCGCGCCGGGTCTGGGGGCCCTACTGGCCGATGCCGCGGGCTATGGCGCCGTGATCATGCTTTGCGTCGCAGCCCCGCTGTTGGGCGCGCTGTTGCTCAGACGCCTGCCGCCAACGACGGGCGCGTGATGGGCTGGCTGATCCTGATCGCGGCTACGGGGGGCGGCGGCCTCATCGGCCATGCCGCCTTCGGCCCGGAGGGTGGGGTGGCGCTCGGGGTAGCGACAGCCATTGCCGCGACGCTTTTCCGGCGGCTCTTGCGCCGCCTATTGTTGATCGCCTTCCTAGTCGGGTGCGCGGCCCTTTGGCTGGGGCTTGTTCCGCTTCCCAACTGACGCGTTGGGCCAAGCGAAAGGGCGACCCAAGCGGATCGCCCCCGTTTTCTTGCAGAAGATGTCGTTCAGGCGGTTTGCGCCTCGATCACCTTGGATGGGGCCGTGGTGATGGCGATCTGGCGCGGCTTTAGCGCCTCGGGCACTTCGCGCAAAAGGTCGATATGCAACATCCCGTTCTCATGGATCGCACCCGTCACGCGCACATGATCGGCCAGCTGAAACCGCTTTTCAAAGGCGCGCGTCGCGATCCCACGATGCAGATAGGTGCGATCACCATTCTCGGCGGCCTTGCGAGCTGCGACGATCAACTCCTGCTCGCGCTGTTCGACGTTGAGTTCATTCTCGGCAAAACCCGCCACGGCAATCGAGATGCGATAAGCCCCATCTTGGGTCTTTTCGATATTATAGGGCGGATAGGTGCTGGCGGTGCTGTCTTGGGTCAGCACGCGGTCCAACAGATCGGCCATACGATCGAAACCGACGGTGGCACGGTAAAGGGGTGAAAGGTCATAGCTTCGCATATGTCATCCTCCATTGAGCGACAACTGTCATCACGGACCGCCCAACATGGGCGCGGTCCTTGGGTTCACGGAACGGCCCGGCATTGCGGCACCGCCCCGCTGATGCAGTTAGAAAGTGGAAAAACCGCTTTCAAGCCCGGCTCAGGGCCGGATGAAACGCGCGCCCAAATTTCCGCGCCCACCATCACCCGCGACGTTTCGCAGCGTGACGCCATTCGAACCATTCTGGCGCGCAGGGCGCGCTTGGGCCATCAACGCGGGCAAAAGCGCGTCGACATCGACCGCGAAAGCGGCATCTTCCCCGTTCCATTCCCCCATCGCCGAGACCACGGCGACAATCTCGAAACCGGACGGCGTCTCGCGCAGGATCGGCGAACCCGAGGAGCCCTGCACAACCTTACATGTCAGCGCGGTGATCGCATCCTCGCGTCCCACGATTTCGCAATCCTCTTGGATCGATGCGTAGCTTTCGCGATCACGCCCGTAAGATACAATCGTGACCACATCGCGCAAACGCCCTTGGATGCCTGTCCGGATCGGCACGACCAGCCCCGAAACGATCGGCTGATCCAGTTCCAGAAGCGCGATATCGCGCGCGATCAGTTCCATCGCCGGGGGGCCTTGCGTGGCGCGGTAATCGCCCGGCACATGAGAGCGCGTGACCCGGCGGATCGCCTCGGCCCGCCCATTGCGCAGCCCTGCAGAAAAGCGCAGCGCATGATCGGCGATCCGGCGATTATTCTCATCATAAAGGCAATGCGCCGCTGTCAGCACCAGATCGGGTGCCACCAATGTGGCCGAACAAAAGGACACGCCGCTATCCAGACGCCCGACCGCTTCCCATCCGCGCGCAGCATCGGCTGACACCAAGGGGCGCACGGTGCCGGCACCGGAAATCTGCGGCAATGACTGCGCCGCCACGGTGAGTGGCATGGCAAACGGCAGCAAGGCAATCAAAACGCGGGCAAGGACAAGACGCATGGCAAGACCGGATGAGTGATGTTTCACCCCGACCTACAGGCCCTATCCGGCAGAAATACGGCCAGTTTGGGCCATTTTGCGCCTATCGCAGAATTGGCACTGGCACCGCGCGCTTGCCCGGCGCATCCAAGCCTGCGGGCCGTGGCCCACCCGTCGCCCAATCGAGCAATTCGACCGTATGCACGATGGGAATATCGGTGCCCGAGCCGATCTGCATCATGCAACCGATGTTGCCCGCAGCGATGATCTCGGGCTTTGTCGCCTCCAGCGTCTCGACCTTCCGCGCCTTGAGCTGGCCCGAAATCTCGGGCTGCATCAAGTTATAGGTGCCCGCCGAACCACAGCACAAATGGCTGTCGGCAGGTTCCACTACGGTGAAGCCCGCGCGCTTGAGCAGATCCTTGGGATAGGTCTTGATCTGCTGGCCATGCTGAAGCGAACAGGCCGAGTGATAGGCAACCCGATGCCCCATATCGGCTTTGGGCAGGTCAAGCTTCATCAGCACCTCGG
>JAQCLA010000048.1 GCA_027592105.1 Pseudomonadota bacterium
CGCACGCGGTCGGATTTCATGCAGATGGAGAAAGATCGCGGCATCTCGGTCTCGGCCTCCGCCATGTCCTTTGATTTCGGCCAATACCGCTTCAACCTCGTCGACACGCCCGGCCACAGCGACTTTTCCGAAGACACCTATCGCACGCTGACCGCCGTGGATGCCGCGATCATGGTGATTGACGGGGCCAAGGGCGTGGAAAGCCAGACCCAAAAACTGTTCGAGGTCTGCCGCCTGCGCGATCTGCCGATCTTGACCTTTTGTAACAAGATGGACCGCGAAAGCCGCGATACATTCGAGATCATCGACGAAATCCAAGAAAACCTAGCCATCGATGTGACGCCGGCAAGCTGGCCCATCGGCGTGGGCCGCGAATTTGTCGGTGCCTATGACATCTTGCATGACCGGCTTGAGATCATGGACCGCGCCGACCGGAACAAGGTCGCGGAATCGATCAAGATCAGCGGGCTGGATGACCCGGCATTGGCCAAGCATGTGCCCGCCGATCTGCTTGAAAAACTGTGCGAAGAGCTGGAAATGGCGCGCGCGCTCTTGCCCGCCTTCGATCATGACCGCTTTTTGGAAGGGTCGATGACGCCGATCTGGTTTGGCTCGGCGATCAATTCATTCGGGGTGAAAGAATTGATGGATGGCATCGGCGCATTTGGCCCGCCGCCCCAACCCCAACGCGCCGAACCCCGCCAGATCGCCCCCGAAGAGGGCAAGGTCGCGGGTTTCGTTTTCAAGGTGCAGGCCAATATGGACCCCAAGCACCGCGACCGCGTGGCCTTTGTGCGGCTTGCCTCGGGGCATTTCGAGCGGGGCATGAAGCTGCACCATGTGCGCGCGGGCAAGCCTATGGCGATCACCAACCCGGTGCTGTTTTTGGCCGCCGATCGTGAATTGGCCGAAGAGGCCTGGGCCGGCGACATCATCGGCATTCCCAACCACGGGCAGCTGCGCATCGGCGACACGCTGACCGAGGGCGAGATGCTCAAGGTCACGGGTATCCCCAGCTTCGCGCCGGAACTGCTCCAGACCGCGCGGGCGGGCGACCCGATGAAGGCCAAGCATATGGAAAAGGCCCTGATGCAATTCGCCGAGGAAGGGGCCGCCAAGGTTTTCAAACCGAGCTTCGGCTCGGGCTTCATCGTGGGCGTCGTGGGTGCGTTGCAATTCGAGGTGCTCGCCAGCCGGATCGAGCTGGAATACGGGCTTCCCGTCCGGTTCGAGGGGTCGCAATTCACCTCGGCGCGCTGGGTACATGGCCCAAAAGATGCGGTCGAGGCATTTGCGGATGCCAACAAACAGCATATGGCCACTGATAATGACGGCGACCCGGTCTATCTGACCCGCCTGCAATGGGACATCGACCGCGTGGCGCGTGATTACCCGCAAGTGCGGCTGACGGCGACCAAGGAATTGATGGTCTGACGTCAACGTTGACCAAACGACTGCATTGATTTATCGTGAACAAATAATGAACATTCTAACGAGTACACGCCATGTCAGTCACAAAGTTGCCGATCGATTACATTGAGTTCACCGCGCCCAAGTTGGAAGAAACGCAAGCCTTCTTCGCTGCGGCCTTTGGCTGGGAGTTCGTGGATTACGGCTCGGATTACCGCGACATTCAGGGGGCTGGAACCGGCGGTGGGCTGGAACGTGGCGCGGCACGCGCGCCCCTGATCGTGTTGCGCGCCGATGATCTGGAAGCCGCGCTGGCACAGGTGCGCACAGCAGGTGCCGAAATCACCCATGACATTTTCGCCTTCCCCGGTGGCCGCAGGTTCGAGTTTCTTGCCCCCGGTGGCATCGCAATGGCGGTTTGGACAAGCTGAGGTCATCACGCTCTCGCAGCGCGCATCGTGGCAAGGTGCCGACTAACCCGGGGTATCCCGCGCGTTTTCCGCCGTGAACACGCCCCCCCCCTCCCGCCCGCGATTAACGCGGGCTTAACCAACGGCATGGCAAGCAAGGCCATGATCCGATGCGCGCGCACCATCTTGATGCTTTTGCTCTTGCCCCTGATGGCATGCACAGGCGGCGCTTTGTCCAACGATCGCAGCGCGATCAGGGGCGTTTATTCCGCCCAAACAGCGATCTCGGATCATCCGCATCACGTGCTTATCGGCCATGTGATCATCGCCGATCGTGGCACAACGCGTGCCCATGCGCTGGTGATCGGCCAGCGACGCGACGGGGTGCATCGCCTCAGCTTTGATGCAGCCTGGCGTGATGGGGTCATGCTATCCTTCCGCCACGAGCATGGCACTGGCTGTACCCATGGCCATTGCCGCGATGCGCCCGTGGGCATGATCTTGCTCAGCGCGCCCCTGTTTCACGCGGCACAAGCCCATGGGCTGACCGCCCGCCTGACCGGCCCATCGGGGGCCATCGACATTTTTGTGCCCGCCGCATTGTTCAACGAAGCCGCCGCGCGCGCAGTCGATATGGCGCCAGACGACCTCGTTTGACGCGGCAGCTGTTTTCGCCTATGTGCAGGCCAGCCCCACGATCCGCGTTGGGGCGTCCGATCCGCGGAGCGCGCAGGATACCATGCGCTCCAACTCACCCATGCCGGGACTGTCCCGGCCAGACTGGACGCATATGACAAGCTTTTCCGACCTCAACCTTAATCCCAAGGTTCTGAAAGCCGTAACCGAAGCAGGCTACGAAACACCCACCCCGATCCAAGCCGGTGCCATCCCCCCCGCCCTCGAAGGGCGCGATGTCTTGGGGATCGCACAGACCGGGACGGGCAAAACCGCCAGCTTCACGCTCCCGATGATCACGATTCTTGCGCGTGGCCGTGCCCGCGCGCGGATGCCGCGCAGCCTGGTCTTGTGCCCGACGCGCGAATTGGCCGCCCAAGTGGCCGAGAATTTCGACACCTACGCCAAGCATGTGAAACTGACCAAGGCGCTGTTGATCGGTGGCGTCAGCTTCAAAGAGCAAGACATGCTGATCGACAAGGGCGTCGATGTGCTGATCGCGACCCCCGGCCGCCTGCTCGACCATTTCGAGCGCGGCAAGCTGATCTTGACCGACGTCAAGGTCATGGTTGTGGACGAGGCCGACCGCATGCTCGACATGGGCTTCATCCCCGATATCGAGCGGATTTTCGGCCTTGTCCCCTTTACCCGGCAAACGCTGTTCTTCTCGGCCACCATGGCGCCCGAGATCGAGCGCATCACCAACACCTTCTTGTCGAACCCCGCAAGGATCGAGGTCGCGCGCCAAGCCAGCGCATCGGAAACCATCGAGCAGCGCCTGTTGGAATTCCGCCCCTCGCGGCGTGATCGTGAAACGGCCGCCTCCGAAAAGCGCACGATGCTGCGCGCCGCCATTGAGGCTGAAGGTCCGGCTTGCAGCAACGCCATCATCTTTTGCAACCGCAAGGTCGATGTCGATATCGTTGCGAAATCACTCAAGAAATACGGCTATGACGCCGAACCGATCCATGGCGATCTGGATCAATCGCACCGCACCCGCACGCTGGATGGTTTCCGCGAGGGTAAGCTGCGCTTCCTTGTTGCCTCGGATGTGGCCGCGCGCGGGCTTGATATTCCCAGCGTCAGCCATGTGTTCAACTACGACCTGCCCAGCCATGCCGAGGATTATGTCCACCGCATCGGCCGGACCGGGCGCGCGGGTCGCTCTGGCGTTGCGATCTCGATCGCGGTTCCGTCAGATGACAAATACCTCGGTGCGATCGAGGCGCTGATCACAAAGCCCATCCCACGCGGCGCCTTGCCATGGAGCCCTGCCGGCGGCACGACGACCGAGCCCGCGCAGCAAGCCACGGGTGCCGCTGCCGCGGACAAAACCCAAGACCCCAACGACGAGAAAGCCACAAGCGGGCGCAGCCGTTCGCGCCGTGGGCGCGGCAAAGCTGGCCGCACCGAGGCCACGACCGCAGCACCCGAGGCCGAAGCACCCGTCGCCACAGCCGTAGACATCCCAGAGGCGCGACCCGAGGAGGTGCAAAGCGCACCGCCCCCCGCCCGATTTGAGCGCCCCGCGCAACCCAACCGCGAAAGGGATCGCAATTGGGGCAACCGCGACCGTGGGCGTGGCAATGATCGCGTCCCCGGCATGGGCGACCACCTTCCCGATTTCATCGCGCTCAGCTTTGACGAGCGGCGCGGCGGCCCACCGCGCCCCTTTACCCCCGACGAGGACGAGAGCGAGGATCAACATGATCCCGCAACCGCCGAAGACGCGGCAGAGGCAAACGCGGTTGAGACAGCGGCCAGCGATGCCGAGGCACCCAAGCCCAAGCGCCGCCGCCGGAAAAAGACCGATACCGCAGCAGCGGGTGATGGTGCCGATAAGGCCGAAACATCAGAAGCGGGCGCTGCCTGAAACGAAAAACGGGATCGCCAGCAAGGCGATCCCGTTTT
This sequence comes from Pseudomonadota bacterium, assembly GCA_027592105.1. Taxonomy (GTDB): domain Bacteria; phylum Pseudomonadota; class Alphaproteobacteria; order Rhodobacterales; family Rhodobacteraceae; genus Roseicyclus. The sequence goes on from JAQCLA010000048.1 coordinate 4,407, forward strand.
TTCATCTCGTCGACGGAGACCCGCTATGGCGGGCAGCGATCAGGCCGCCATCAGCCTTTGAATCAGCACCGTCACCTCGGGCTTTTTGCCGATCTCGATCAGGCACAGGTTGCGCACGGCACGGCGCACGGCCTCTTCCAGACGATCATCATCATTGACGGTCTTGGCATTGAAGCGTGGCATCGCCTCGGCCAGCTCCTCTTCGATCATGGCGGCCAGATCGTCGCCCTTGCCCGTCACCTCGGGCAGGCCGCGCAGTGCGACCCAGCTATCTTCCATCAGCACATCATCCTCATCGACGATCACGGCGACCGCGACCAAACCATTAAGCGCCAGCTTCATCCGATCGCGGATCACGCCATCGAGCGCGCCGACAAAGGCCGAGCCATCGAGATAGGTTTTGGCCACATCGATATATTCCACGATGCGCGGCGCATTGCCCGACAACTCCACCATCGAGCCATTGGCCGCCACGACGCCCGCCATCCCCTTGGACAGCGCCAGTTGCGCATGTTCGCGCAAATGACGGTATTCGCCGTGACAGGGGACCAGGATCTTGGGGCGCAGGATGTCGTGCATCGCTTCCAGATCGGGGCGGTTTGCGTGGCCCGAGACATGATAGAAGCCGTGGCTGTCGTCGATCACATCGACGCCCTTTTCGGCCAGCGCGTTCTTGATCCGGCTGACGGGCACCTCGTTGCCGGGAATGGTCTTGGACGAGAACAAAAACATGTCCCCTTCCTTCAACTCATGGCCCAGGTAGCTGCCCCGCCCCAACGAGGCCGAGGCCGCGCGGCGTTCGCCCTGCGAGCCTGTGACGATCAGCATCAGGTTCTCGCGCGGCACATCAAGCGCCTCTTCAGGGCTGAGCGTATTGGGGAAGTTTGTCAAAACACCCGCTTCTTGGCCCGCGCTGACCATCCGCTTCATCGCGCGCCCCATCAGACAGATGGACCGCCCATTGGCCACGCCCGCATCGGCCAATGTCTTGAGCCGCGCGATGTTGGAGGCGAAGGTGGTGGCAACAACCATGCCCTTGGCACCCGCGATCAATTCCCCGATGGGTTCGGGCAATTGGCTCTCAGAGCGGCCGGGATGACGGGTAAAGATATTGGTGCTGTCACAGATATAGGCCAAGACGCCATCTTGGCCGATCTGGCGCCACAGATCTTCGTCGAAGGGTTCACCGACGACAGGGTTGCGGTCGATCTTGAAATCGCCCGAATGCACCACACGGCCCACCGGCGTATCGATCACCAAGGCCGAGGCTTCGGGGATCGAGTGGCTGACCGGGGCGAATTGCACCGTGAAGGGGCCGGCTTTGACCATTCCGGGCCAAACGGGGGCCACATGCACCTGATCGGTGGATTGGCCCGCATCGTCGAGCTTGCGCTTGGCATGGATCGCGGTGAAGGCCCGGCAATGGATCGGCGCGCGCAGCCGCGACCAAAGGTGGCCCACCGCACCCACATGATCCTCATGAGCATGGGTGATAAAGATCGCATCGATCCGGTCGCGCCGCGCCTCGAGCCAGGCGATATCGGGCAAGATCAGATCGACACCGGGCTGGCCGTCCATATCGGGAAAGCCCACGCCCAGATCGACCACGATCAGCCGTTCCTTATCAACGGGTCCGTAGCCATAGACGTAGCAATTCACGCCGATCTCCCCCGCGCCGCCGAGGGGGAGGTAGATCAGCCGGTTCCGGTCTGTCATATGCTGCCTTGGTCCTTATTATACTGGTGGATGACCGTCAGGCCATGCATGGTCAAATCATCTTCGATCTGGTCAAATAGCACATCACCTTGTGAGAACAACGAGGCAAGACCGCCCGTTCCGATGATGCGCATGGGCCGATCATGTTCGCCGCGGATACGATCGCAAATTCCGCGCACAAGGCCCACATACCCCCAAAACACACCCGACTGCATGCAGGCAACCGTATTCGTGCCGATCACGCGTTGTGGCTTGGTCACATCGACATGGGGAAGGGCCGCGGCGGCATGGTGTAGCGCCTCGAGGCTGAGGTTCACACCCGGCGCGATCACGCCGCCCACATAGGCCCCGTCATGGGCCACGACGTCAAAGGTGGTCGCGGTGCCGAAATCCACCACGATCAGATCGCCGCCATGGCGCTCAAAAGCACCGGCGGTATTGACCAGCCGGTCGGGGCCCACTTGCGTGCCTGCATCCACCCGTGGCGCGTGCGGCAATAGGCATTCGGGCTTGCCCACCACCAGCGGGCGACAGTCGAAATAGCGATCGCAGAGAACTCGCAGGTTGAAGACCACCCGCGGCACGGTCGAGGACAAGATCACCTCGGTAATCGCGATATCGATCTTGTGATGGCCCATCAGGGTCGAGAACCAGACGTAATACTGATCCGCCGTGCGCTGGTGGTCGGTCGCGGTGCGCAGGGTGCATAGGAACTGCGCGCCATCCCAGACGCTGAAGACCGTATTGGTATTGCCGCAATCGATGCAGAGAAGCATGCCGCCGCCCCCCAATCAGAAGAAAATATCGGCCGCCGCGATCGTCTGGCGGCCCTTGGGTGTTTCCAACACGAGTTGGCCCTGCGTGTCTATCTCGACGAAGGTGCCTGTGATCTCATCACGCATCATTCGTGCGGTAATGTTTTGGCCGATGCGCGAGGCGTTTTGTAGCCATGCGCTGCGGATCGGGCCAAAGCCATGGGTGGTGAACTGCGCCTCCCAGCGGGCGAAATGCTGGGCGAGATGGGTCAGAAAATCTTCGGGTGTGATGGTGATACCTGTCTCGCCGAAAAGGCTGACCGGGGCCAGCGCACCCGCCTCGAGCAGGGCTGTATCGGGCGTGGCGGCGAGATTGACGCCGATCCCGACGACCAGCGCATCGACACGCCCGGCTGCACCGCTGCTTTCCAGCAAGATCCCGGCCAGTTTGCCGCCGTTGAGCAGCACATCATTGGGCCATTTCAGCGTGAAGACCTCAGCCCGGCCCGTGACCGCGACCAAGGCATCGCGCAGCGCCAGTGCCGCCACGAAAGACCTGAGTGCGGCTTGCGCGGGTGGCCCAGCCGGGCGCATCACAAGCGAGGCGGCGAAATTACCCGCAGGCATGGCCCAAGCCCGCCCGCGCCGCCCGCGCCCAGCGGTTTGCGCCAGCGCGCAGATCCATGTGGGCGCGGTCAAAGCGGCAGCCCGGCGCGCGCCTTCGGCCATGGTGCTGTCGGTCTCGGGCAGGATCAGCCGATCCACACCCGCAGGCCAATCTTGGCGATCAGCGGACAAGCGTTTCGGCCGCCTGCGCCGCCATGCCTTCCAACCCCAAAAGGTTGACACCCGGCAACCATGCCAGCGCGATCAGCGCGGCCATCGCCATCAGACCCGCATATTGGACAGGGCCCATGCGCCCATCGAGGCCTTCACGCGCTTGGCCGAAATACATCAGATAGACGATGCGCAGATAGTAATAGGCTCCGATGACCGAGGCGATGACACCTGCAATCGCAAGCCACGCCATGCCCGCATCAACCGCCGCCAAAAGCACGGCATATTTGCCGAAAAAGCCCACCATCGGCGGCACGCCCGCAAGGCTGAACATCAAGATCAACAGCGCCAAGGCCTTGGTGCCTTCGCGGCTGGCAAAGGATGACAGCGCGCTGATCTCAGTCACCGGACGGCCATCTTTTTCCATGCTCAGGATAAAGGCGAAGGTGCCGATATTCATCGTCACATAGATCGCCATATAGATCAGCATGGCGGTGACACCTTGTTCGGTGCCAGACGCCAGCCCCATCAGCGCAAAGCCCATGTGGCTGATCGAGGAATAGGCCATGAGCCGCTTGATATCGGTCTGCCCGATGGCCGCGACCGCACCCAGAAACATCGAGAACACGGCCAAAAAGGCCACGATCTGCTGCCAATCACCGACCGCACCACCGAAGGCGTCATAGACGACGCGCGCAAACAGCGCCATCGCCGCGACCTTGGGCGCGGTGGCGAAAAGTGCGGTGATGGGGGTGGGCGCACCCTCATAGACATCGGGTGTCCACATGTGAAAGGGGGCGGCCGACACCTTGAAGGCAAGACCCGCCATCACGAAGACCAAACCGAACAACAGACCCAAGGGCATCTCGCCCGCCGTCGCGGTCTCGATAATCCCCGAAAACAGCGTGGTGCCCGCATAGCCATAGGTCAGCGATGCACCGTAAAGCAAAAGCCCCGAGGACAGCGCGCCAAGGATGAAGTATTTCAGCCCCGCTTCTGTCGAGCGCACACTGTCGCGGCGCAGCGAAGCGATGACGTAAAGCGCCAGCGATTGCAGCTCCAACCCCATGTAAAGCGCGATCAGATCACCCGCCGAGACCATCATCATCATGCCCACGACCGAGAGCGTCACCAGCACCGGGTACTCGAAACGCAAGATATCGGCTTTCTGCATGTAGTCGCGCCCGATCAGCAAGACCGCCGCGGCTGAGAGCAAAATGGTGATCTTGGCAAAACGCGCAAAGGCGTCGTCAACGAACATGCCACCAAAGGCCATGCGCGTGTCATCCGCTGTGACGCCGATGTAGAATGCGGTCACGACAAAGATCAGCGCCGTGCCCGACGTCAGCGTCGCGGCCATACCATCCTTGCTGGTATAGACAGCCGCCATCAGCGCGCCCATCGCGAAAAGCGCGAGCACGATCTCGGGGATCAGAATGGCAAGGTCCGCGCCGGTCATCGGATCACCTCAGTTATTGGCCGCGACCATCGCGTCGGCGGCATGGGCCGCCAGCGCGATGTCGTAGGTGGAAACAAGCGCCGCGACCGAGGGGCCGATCATATCGGTCACAAGGCTGGGATAGACGCCAAGGAGCAGTGTCATGACAATCAGCGGTGCAAAAATCGCCCGCTCACGCCGATCCATATCGGTGATGGATTTCAGGCTTTCCTTGATCAAATCGCCGAATACGACCCGGCGGTAAAGCCAAAGCGCATAGGCCGCCGACAAGATCACACCGGTGGCCGCCAAAACGCCGACCCAAGTGTTGACTTGGAACACACCGATCAGCGTCAGGAATTCACCGACGAAACCGCTTGTCCCCGGCAGGCCGACATTGGCCATGGTGAACAGCATGAAGACCGCAGCATAGGCGGGCATCCGCACGACCAAGCCACCATAGGCGTCGATATCGCGAGTATGCATCCGGTCATAGATCACACCCACGCATAAGAACAATGCACCCGAGATGAAGCCATGGCTGATCATCTGGAAAATCGCACCATCAACGCCCTGCTGGTTGGCGGCGAAAATGCCCATGGTCACGAAACCCATATGCGCGACCGATGAATAGGCGATGAGCTTTTTCATATCCTCCTGCACCATCGCCACAAGCGAGGTGTAGATGATGGCGATGACCGACAGCCACAAAACCAAGGGCGCCATTATGTCGGAGGCCACCGGGAACATCGGCAGCGAAAAGCGCAGGAAGCCGTAGCCGCCCATTTTCAACAGGATCGCGGCCAGAACGACGGACCCGGCGGTGGGTGCCTGCACATGGGCATCGGGCAGCCAGGTATGCACCGGCCACATCGGCATCTTAACGGCAAAGCTGGCAAAAAACGCCAGCCACAAAAGCATCTGCATGCCGCCTGCGATCTGCCAACCCATCAAGGTGATCGGCCCTGCATCGAAGTCATGCGCCAAGAGCGCCACGATATCGGTCGTACCCGCATCGACATACATCGCGATCATCGCGACCAGCATCAGAACGGAACCGAGGAAGGTGTAGAGGAAGAATTTGAAGGCCGCATAGATGCGGTCCTTGCCACCCCAAATCCCGATGATCAGGAACATCGGGATCAGACCTGCCTCGAAGAAAAGGTAGAACAGCACCAGATCCAGCGCCACGAAAACGCCGATCATCAGCGTTTCCAGCACCAAAAGCGCGATCATGTATTCCTTGACGCGGGTGTTGACGCCCCAGCACGACGCGATGGTGATCGGCATCAAGAAGGTGGTCAACAGCACGAACAGCACGCTGATCCCATCTACGCCCAGCTTATAGGTCAGCCCAAAGAGCCAAGTGGTTTCCTCGACCAGCTGAAAGCCCGTGTCATTGGGGTCGAACTCCACCAACAGCGCGAGCGAGATCAAGAAGGTGGCGCTGGTCGCGGCCAAGGCCAAACGCTTGGCGTTGAGCTGTGCCGCCGCATCATCGCCGCGCAGGAAAACCGCAAGGATGATGGCCGCGATCAGCGGCAAAAAGGTGACGATGGAAAGCAGATTGTCCATGGATCGTATCTCAGCCTCCGGCGCGCAGGCTCACCCAGGTGATGAGGAGGACGATCCCCAACACCATGGCGAAGGCATAGGTAAAGATATAGCCGGATTGCGCCCGGCCCGCGAGGCGGGTGATAAAGGGGATGACACCCATAGCCAGCCCATTGATCCCGCCATCGATGACAGCGCCGTCACCACGCTTCCACAAAAAGCGGCCAAGCCACTGAGCGGGGCGCAGGAAGAGAAAATCGTAGATCTCGTCGAAATACCATTTGTTCAGCAAGAACAGGTAGAGATAGCGCTGATTTTCCGCCAAGCGGCGCGGCAGCGACGGGTTGACGATGTAGAACCAATAGGCGGTCACAAAGCCCAAGATCATGGCAAAGAACGGGCTCCACTTCACCCATTTGGGCACTTCATGGGCTTCGTTCAGAATGTTGTTGTCGGGGGCGGTATGGATCGCGCCCTCACCCGGCGCGCCAGTCAGGTTGTAATGGGCATAGACCGTGGCCTTGGGTTCGGCACCGTGATCCGCATCAGTGGCATCATGACTTTCCTCGACCGCATAGGGCACGCCGAAGAAGCGGCCAACCTCATCGGTCTTGCCGAAGAAGGAATTGTACCACACCACACCCGCGAAAACCGCGCCCACGGCCAGAATGCCCAGCGGCACCAGCATCGTCCAGGGGCTTTCATGGGCATGGTCATGGGTGTGCTTGTTGCCACGCGCCTCGCCGAAGAAGGTCAGGAACATCAGCCGCCAGCTATAGAAGCTGGTGAACACCGCCGCTACGATCAGCGCCCAGAAGGCATATTGGCCAAGCTGCCCGCCAAAGGCATAGGCGCTTTCAACCACCGCATCCTTGGAGAAGAAGCCCGCAAACCCGAAATAGGTGGTGGGAATGCCCACGCCTGTGATGGCCAGCGTGCCGATCATCATCGCGGCAAAGGTGTAGGGGATCTTTTTGCGCAGGCCACCGTAATTGCGCATGTCCTGCTCGTGATGCATCGCATGGATCACGCTGCCTGCACCCAAGAACAGCATCGCCTTGAAGAAGGCGTGGGTGAACAGGTGGAACATCGCCACCGAATAGACGCCGACACCGGCAGCCACGAACATGTAGCCCAGCTGCGAACAGGTCGAATAAGCGATCACGCGCTTGATATCGTTTTGCACCAGCCCAACGGTCGCCGCGAAAAATGCGGTAGCGGCGCCCAGCACGATGATGAAATTCGTCGCAAAAGGCGCGTATTCCATCAGGGGCGACATGCGGCAGACAAGGAAAACACCCGCCGTTACCATCGTCGCCGCGTGGATCAGCGCGGAAACCGGCGTCGGCCCTTCCATCGCGTCGGGCAACCATGTGTGCAAGATCAGCTGGGCCGATTTGCCCATCGCGCCGATGAACAGCAGCATCGCGATGGTGTTGGCTGCGTTCAGCTCCATCCCAAGGAAGGGGATGGTCATCTGGCCGAATTCCGCGCCCATCGGCAAGATCACGTCGAACTGAATTGAATCCGACAGCCAGAACAGGCCGAAAATACCCAAGAGGAAACCGAAATCGCCAACCCGGTTCACGATGAAAGCCTTCATCGCGGCAGCCCCGGCCGATGGCTTGCGGTAGTAGAAGCCGATCAGGAGATAGGAGGCGACGCCGACCCCTTCCCAGCCGAAAAACAGCTGCAACAGGTTGTCGGCGGTGACCAGCATCAGCATGGCAAAGGTAAAGAACGACAGATAGGCAAAGAACCGCGGGCGGTAGCTTTCGCCTTCTTTGAAGTTCTCGTCATGCGCCATGTAGCCGAAGGAATACAGATGCACGAGCGCCGAGACGGAGGTGATCACGATCAGCATGATCGCCGTCAGCCGGTCG